>DASTEA010000115.1:0-9705 GCA_035710075.1 Thiobacillus sp. | reverse complement strand
GCCGATATAGAAAAAGCCCGAATATTCGCTGTAGCACATCGCCTTGAAGACGCTGTCTCCGCCGTCCGAGTAGTCCTGCGGCGCCTGCACGATGGCCACTTGGGGTTCGGCAAACTGCGGCGCCAGGTCGCGCAGCCAGTTGGGATCGACGATGTAGTCACTATCGATCACCGCGATGATCTCGGCACGCGGATCGGTGTGGCGCAAGCCGAAATTGAGTGCGCCGGCCTTGAAGCCCGCCAGCGGTTCGACATGAAAGAAACGGAAGCGGGCACCGAGCTTCTCGCAATGTGCTTGCACCGGTTGCCATACCGCCGGGTCCCTGGTGTTGTTGTCGATCACCACGACTTCGTAGTCGGGATAATTCAAGCGCGCCAGGGCATCGAGGGTTCGTTGCATCATTTCCGGCGGCTCGTTGTAGGCCGGAACATGCACCGAGATCATCGGCAATTGGCTATCGGGCAGGGGGGCGAGCGTCATGTAGCGGCGCCGTTCGCCCAGCCACAAGGCCTCGGCCCATTCATGGGCCTCGGCCAGCAGCACCATCAGGATGCCGACCATGCCGACGACCAGCAACACGCCGATGATCAGCGTGCCTAGCGTCAGGTACAGGGTGGTGTACTGGTAGATGATCCAGACGATGGCGGTCGCCGCGAGATAGCTGACGACGGCGAGGAAGCTGCGGCCGTGACCGCGCATGCTCTTGCTGTCGATCAGCAGCAGGGCGAAGGTGATGGTCGCCAGCACCATGGAAATGGCGGCCAGCAGCTGCCACTGCGGCACGGGAACAATGGACTGGATGAGCTCGAACTTGGGTCGGCGCTCCACGTCGTAGACGCCCCAGTAGGCACCGACCGCGCCTTCGATATCCGTTTTCCACGGCTGGTCGAAGGCCTCCATGATGTAGTAGGTATACCCTTCTTTCGGCACCCGGGCGAGGAAGTGGCGCAGGAAGGTCGCCTGGTTGGTGATGGAGGCGACGGCGTCGTGCTTGACCCTGCCGTTGCTGGGCCAGCCCACCTCCGAGAGGATGATGGGTTTGCCCGGGTAGGCTTCCTTCAGGCCGCGCAGTTCATTGAACACGTGATCGACGGCGGCGTGGACCTCCTTGCCCTCCCAGTAGGGGAGGATCTGCACAGCGATAAAGTCGACGTGCTCGACCAGTTCGGGATGTTTATGCCAGATGTGGGCGGGTTCCGCCGTGCTGACCGGTACCCGCAGCGCCTTGCGCGCCTGGTCGAGGAAGCCAAGCAGCTTGTCGTAGTCCAGCAGTCCGAGGTGCTGGGTTTCGTTGCCGACGATGGCCCGCACGACGTTCGGATTGTTGCGCGCCACCTCGAGGAACAGGGGGAATTCCCAGGCGTTGCGCTCATCGTCGTAGCTCAGGTAGGCGCCGAGGCAGACATTCAGCTTGTGCTTGCGCGCCAGCCGCGGAATCTCCGCCAGACTGTCTTCCACGCTATAGGTGCGCACCGAAACCGTCTTGCCGGACAGCATCGCCAGGTCGGACTCGATCTCCTCCAGCGTCGGGTAGTGTTTTTCGCGTGGGTCCTGGCCCAGGCGGTAGGGGGAAAAGGAAAAGCCCGTCACCTGTTGCGGCCACTCGGGCAGCGCATGCGGTCGGTTGATGTAGGCCCACAAGCTGAGGCTGATGATCGTGACCGCGATCCCGATTACCCAGTTGGTGAGACGAAACATCGATAGTCGATCCTCAGGAAAATCGCGCCCAGATTATTGTGATCCTTGACCATAAAGGGCTAAGCCCCCGGCAAGGGGCGCCAAGTATAGGGTAAAAAAATTGTAATATTTTCGGCGAAGCGCCAAGATCCCTCCCTTTCCGGGAAGGGATCGACAAAACATGCCCGCACGGCCCGCCATTCCGACCTGGCTGCAGTCTCCCTGGGCAAGCACGCTTCTGCACGGGGGCGCGCTGGTTGCCGTGCTTTACGGCTACATGCGGCTCATGGAAAGCTTCGGTGGTTTCAGCACCGAGCATTTCCGCCACCAGCTCATCGAGCTGGGACTCGTGCTTTATTTTTACGCCCTGTCCCATGCAGTGCTGAAAACGTGCCGCTGGCGCAGTGTGCTGGCGGCGCTGCCGCTGCTGCTGATCTACCTGGTGCACGACCTTTTCTATCTGGTCTTCGGCAAGGTGTTCCGCCTGATCAATGTCGCCGAGTTCCCGGAACTGGTGCAGGTCCTGCCGTTGGGCTATTCGGTCCTGCTCCTGGCCGTGCTGCTCCTGCCGCTGGGCCTGTTCCTGCTGAGTGTGGATTACCGGCGACCCCGGCGGTTTGCCCTGTGGCTGCTACCGCTGTTCCTGGTTTCGGTCGCCGTCAAGGGCGCCCCGGAGGCTTTCGGCCGTTCCTTCGAACAGCTTGCCGCCGGGATCGTGACGTACTCCGACGGCAGCAGCGTCGAACAAAACGGGCGCCTCGCCATGCTGGCCTATCGCGAGGCGCAGCGCAGCACCGCCCTGACAGCGTTGGGCCCCTATCGTGATCGGGATCGCTACGAGCAGGAGTTGGCCACGCTGGCCGACGAACTGCGCCCCCACGGCAACCGGCGCAATGTTCATCTGATCGTGCTGGAGAGCTTTCTCGACCCGCGCCTGTTCCGGGATTTGCGTTTCTCCAGCCCGCCGGCCCATCCCGCCTTCGACAGGCTGTTCGGCGACAAGCTGGGCCTGTCGAAGGCGCCGGTGTTCGGCGGCTCCACCGCCCAGTCGGAGTTTGAGGTGCTGTGTGGGGTGCCCGCCTTCGAGCGCTTCTCCAGCGTGGAATTCAACGTCTTCACCGGCGCCGCGGCCCATTGCCTGCCGGGAATGCTCAGCGAACTCGGCTATCGCAGCGTCGCCACCAACACCTACAAGCCCAATTTCTTCAATGCCCTGCCCGCGTATCAGGGAGCGGGCTTTTCGGACATCTATTTTCCCGAGGAATTCAGCGGTGCGCGCGCGACCTACCTGAAGCTGGGCGATCCTGGTGTCGAGGAATTCGCGTTCGACCGGTCCCTGTTCGAGCAGAACCTGCAATTCATCCGCTCGCATCGGCAGGCGCACCCCGACCAGCCGCTGTTCAATTACGTGCTGACCATGTACGGCCATACCCCGCATCTGCTCGACCCGGAAAAGCGCCCCGAACGCATCGAACTCGTTTCGCACTACGCTGACGATCACCTGCACCGCGCGGTCAACCAGTTCTACTACCGCACCGAGGCGATCGCGGAATACGTGAACCAGCTTATCGCGCTGGACAAGGACAGCCTCATCATCCTCATCTCCGATCACGTCCCCCCCTTGCGCAATGGCCCCAACACCTACGACGCCCTGCGTTACCTCGGCAACCGCGAGCACAGCACCTACTACAACCGGATTGCCATCCTCGAAGGCGGCAAGGCCACGGTCTACCCCGAGATGCGCCATTACGAGCTGCCTCCGCTCATTCTCGATTACCTCAGCGAGGGCGCTTACTGCCGCAAGCATGCCTGCGCATTCAGGGACGGCACCCAGCGCGTGGAACGGGAGGCATATATGGGGCCTTATCAGCGGCTGATGGCACACGCGGCGCAGTAGAGGGGCTGAAATGGGCCAGCGCGGCTGGCTCTGAAGCGATTTAGCGGCCTCACCCGGGAGGAGCCGCGCGGGATGCAGGTCGAGGAAAGCCGCGGGGCGTCCGGATGCGCGCGCGAACGCGCACCGGAATTCGGCATAATGGCGCCATGCCGACTCTCCGATTTGCCTGCCGTCTTTTCGCCGGCCTGCTGCTTGCGGGCCTTGTCGTTTCTGCCCATGCCGCCGACCTTCCTGCAGCCTTCACCGCAGCGCTGAAGCAGGCCGGCATCCCGCTCGATCATGTGGCGGTGGTGGTGCAGCCGCTGGATGCGGCGGCGCCCGTGCTCAGCCACAATGCCGAGGCAGCGCTGAATCCGGCATCGGTGATGAAGCTGGTCACCAGCTTTGCCGCGCTCAATCAACTCGGCCCCGGCTACGTGTGGACGACCGATGTCTGGGCGGCCGGCACGATAGCCGACGGCGTGCTGAACGGCGACCTCGTCATCAAGGGCCATGGCGACCCCACCTTGACGCTGGAGCGGATGTGGCTGTTGCAGCGCGAGTTGCGCGCACGCGGGGTACGCCACATTCGCGGCAATCTGGTGCTCGACCTCAGCCATTTCGAGGTGCCGGCGATCGACCCCGGCGCCTTCGACGGCGAGCCGCTTGCCCCGTACAACGCCGCGCCGGGCGCGCTGGTGGCCAACTTCAACGCGATGACACTGCGCCTGAAGCCGGACGGTGGCCAGGTGCTGATCGTTCCGGACATCGCGCTGCCGGGGGTGACGCTGACTTCGCGCCTGGTGCTGGCAGACGGTGCGGAATGCAATGGCTGGAAGGGTGCGCTCACGCCGGCCTTCTCCGACCCAGAACGCCTTGAACTGGTGGTGACCGGGCGCTACGCGCGCGGCTGCGGCGAGCAGACGTGGACGCTGAATTTATTTGAGCCGGCCGCGACCTTCGATTTCATTTTTCGCGGGCTGTGGGCGGAGTCGGGCGGCACGCTGAGCGGCGCGACGGTGGCAGGCGTGGCGCCCCTTGGCGAACCCTTGTTGAAATTCGCCTCGGCGCCGCTGACCGAAACGCTCATCCGGCTCAACAAATATTCCAACAACCTGATGACGCGCAACCTGTTTCTGACGCTGGGCGCGGAACGGGACGGCGCACCGGCGACGCTGGAAAAAGGCGCGCAGGCGGTGCGCGACGTGCTGGCGCAGCGGGGCATCCCTACCCGCAAGCTGGTACTGGAAAACGGCGCCGGCCTGTCGCGCATCGAACGCATCAGCGCGGACGCGCTGAACCAGTTGCTGCGAGCCGCATATCACAGTCCGCTGTTCGCCGAATTCCAGTCGGCACTGCCGATCGTCGCCTTCGACGGCACACTGAAGCGCCGCTTCAACGGCAGCGTGCTGAGCGGCAATGCCCACCTGAAAACCGGCTCCCTGCGCGACGTCAGCGCACTGGCCGGCTATGTCTACACAGCGGCTGGGCAGCGCGTCGGTTTCGTCATGCTGGTCAATCACGCCAACGCGCGCCGCAGCGAGGCCGCACAGCGCGCGCTGCTGGAGTGGACGTATGCGACCCCACACGGGCTTCTACCCTTGGGGGCACACGAGCCCGTAGTGGATCGGAGTGCGCCGCAAGGGGGTATTGAACAGAACCGATCAGGGCTGGCTGGCGGGGCGTCACGATGAATCCCGGCTGCCGTGTGATGGGGCTGTTTCTGGTGCTGCTGGCGCTGTTCCAGTCGTTGCCGGTGGCGGTGGAGGCGTGGCAGGCGCAGCAATGGCCAGACACGCTATCGGAATGGCTGCGGCTGGCGCTGCTGCCAGGCGCGCTGTGGCTGTACCTGCGCTATTTCAGCATCCTCGGCTGCCGCCAGTGCGCGGATGACGACGATGTTCGATAAGGTGCCCGACTGGGCGGCGTGGCTGGCGCAGGATGCCGACGGCACCTGGCACCCGCAAGGGTAGGCCGTGTCTGTAAGCCGCTAAAGCGGCAACAGCCACGCTCTGGGCGTATGAGGCCGAGCCCAACAAGCAGGACCACGGCTGGTATGAGAATGAAGTCGGACGCATCATGCGGCTGGGCCAGACGGCGCAGCCGGCCGACTGGGAGGCGACGCTATCGGTATGCCCCCCCGAACGGGATGACTGCGGGGTCTAACGCGCTTTAGGGTGCAGTAGGCGCGTCCAGCTGCAGCTTTCCGTCCTTCACCGCGATGCGCGCGCCGGGCTGATGGTCCATGCGCACCTGGCCTTCTTCCTCGCCCAGGCGGTAGCGTACGTCGTAGCCGATGGTTTGGGTGTGCGATTCGTAGACGGTTTTGCAGCGCCGCTCGGTGCGGCTGACGGTATTCTTTTGCTGCATGTTCTTCTGCACCTGGTTGCCGGCATAGCCGCCGCCCGCCGCACCGGCGACGGTGGCCAGGGTTCGCCCGCTGCCGCCCCCGATCTGGTTGCCGAGCACCCCGCCGGCCACCGCGCCGATCGCGGTACCGGCGATGCGGTTGGGGTCCTTGACCGGCGCCTGTTCGTTGACGGTCACGTCGTCGCATACCTCTTTGGGCGTTTTCGTCGTTTCGGTCACCGGCTTGGCGGCCAGCACCTCGGCAAATTCCGGCTTCGGATTGAGCGCCTGGTAGCCTGCGATGCCGCCAATCGCGGTTGCGGCAATGGCCCCTGCTATCACGCCTGTCAACATCGATTTGTTCATGATCTTTCCTCGAGGGTTGGGGATGGCACACGTTCAACGGACTTCATAGTACAAGATGCCCCGGATTTTCAGCCCACAGCCGGGTTGGGCGCGGCGGCGCGCCCTTATTCGGGCTGCAGCAGGTCGATCCTGAAGCTGGCTTCGTAAGGGGGGACATTGCATTCGATGACGTTCGAGGGCGCGACATCGAGACGGACGCCGACGATGTCGGTGCGCACCGGAAGTTTTGCCGCACCGCGGTCGACCAGCACCACGGTGCGGATCTCGGCAGGCTGCCTGCCCGCCAGATATTCCACCGCGCGCAGCATGGAATGCCCGCGATACATCACGTCGTCTACCACCAGCACCGTGTGGCCCGCAAGGTCGAGGGTGGCGTGGGTGGGGTTCTCAGTCAGCCGGGTTTCCGGATAGAGCAGCGTGAGGTCGTCGGCATAGCGCTTGATCTGAAGGTCCAGCCGCACGCAGTGGGCGAGGCCCCAGGTTTCGGCCAGGCGCGCTTGCAGCCGGTCGGCCAGAGGCGCGCCGCGCCGCAGGATGCCGACAATCGCAACCTGCGTGCGCCCGGTCAGCAGGCCTGCTGCCTGGCGGGCCATGTCAGTCACGATGGCATCGAGCTGTGAGGGGTTGTAGAGGCAGGTGCGCCTGCCACGCGGTGTGTCCGCCATGTGCCTACAGACCCAGGTCTTTCCACAGCGCGTCGACGCGCGCCTTCACTGCCGAATCCATCTCGATCGGCGTGCCCCATTCGCGGCTGGTTTCGCCGGGCCACTTGTTGGTGGCATCGATGCCCATCTTGCTGCCCAGGCCCGACACCGGGCTGGCGAAGTCGAGGTAGTCGATCGGCGTGTTCTCCACCAGCAGCGTGTCGCGTGCCGGATCGACGCGCGTGGTGAGCGCCCAGATGACTTCCTTCCAGTCGCGCACGTTGACGTCGTCGTCGGTGACGAGGATGAACTTGGTGTACATGAACTGGCGCAGGAAGCTCCACACGCCGAACATCACACGCTTGGCGTGGCCGGGGTAGGCCTTCTTCATGGAGACCACCGCCATGCGATACGAGCAGCCCTCGGGCGGCAGGTAAAAGTCGGTGATCTCGGGAAACTGCTTCTGCAGCAGCGGCACGAACACCTCGTTCAGCGCCACCCCGAGAATCGCCGGTTCGTCCGGCGGCTTGCCGGTGTAGGTGCTATGGTAGATCGGGTCACGCCGCATGGTGATGCGCTCGATGGTGAACACCGGGAAGGTTTCCTGCTCGTTGTAGTAGCCGGTGTGGTCGCCATACGGGCCTTCCAGCGCGGTTTCACCCGGATGGATCACGCCTTCGAGAACGATCTCGGCGGAGGCCGGAACCTGCAGTTCGCTGCCGAGACATTTCACCACTTCGGTCTTGGCGCCGCGCAACAGCCCGGCAAATTGGTATTCGGAGAGCGAATCCGGCACCGGGGTGACGGCGCCGAGTATGGTCGCCGGGTCGGCGCCCAAGGCGACCGCGAGCGGAAACGGCGCGCCCGGGTGCGCCAGCTGATGCTCGCGAAAATCCAGCGCGCCGCCGCGATGCGCCAGCCAGCGCATGATGAGCTTATTGGGCGCGATCACCTGCTGGCGATAGATGCCGAGGTTCTGGCGCGCCTTGTGCGGGCCGCGGGTGACGGTCAGTCCCCAGGTGATCAGCGGCGCCGCGTCGCCTGGCCAGCAGTGCTGGATCGGCAGGCGCGACAAATCGACATCGGCGCCTTCCCACACGATTTCCTGACACGGCGCATGCTTCACTTCCTTCGGCGCCATGTTCAGCACCTGTTTCAGCACCGGCCACTTGTCCCAGGCATCGCGCAGCCCCTTCGGCGGCTCGGGCTCCTTCAAATAGGCCAGCAGCTTGCCGACTTCGCGCAGCCGCGTCGGGTCGTCCTCGCCCATCCCCAGCGCCACGCGCCTGACCGTGCCGAACAGATTGGCCAGCACCGGGATGCGGCTGCCCTTGGGGTTTTCGAACAACAGTGCCGGGCCGCCGGCGCGCAGCACGCGGTCGGCAATTTCGGTCATTTCCAGCCTGGGGTCGACTTCGACGGCGATGCGCTTCAGCTCGCCCATTTTTTCAAGTTGTGCGATGAAATCGCGCAGGTCACGGTAGATCATGGATGGCCAATCGTGAACGGATTCGTGCGATGGGCGAGGCGCCGAACGCGCGCCTCGGCGAGATTAGGTGAGGTGGCCGCGATGCAGGATGTCGCGGCAACCGCTGGGGAACCCCTGCGGGCTCAGCGCCGCCCCAGCTGCCCGATTGGCGGGTGGGCAGCGCTGCCCGCAGGCGGGTTGCTGCATATCAGTCGATGTATTCGAACAGGATGACGACCTTGGTCACGCCGGAGGTCGAGCGCGCGATCTCGGTGGCGATGCCGGCTTCGGCGCGCTTCACCAGTCCCATCAGGTAGACCACGCCGGCCTCGGTCACCACCTTGATCTTGGTGCCGGGAACGCGCTTGTCGTTCAGCAGGCGGGCCTTGACCTGGCTGGTGACGGACGCGTCGTTGGCGCCCGAGGCCATCGAGGGGACGCCCGAGACGGTGAGTTCGTTGAATACCGTGCGCACCTCCTGGACGCCCTTGGCGAGCTCTTCTGCCTTTGCGCGGGTGGCTTCGTCGGGCACCTGGCCAGTGAGCAGCAGCTGGCGGTTGTAGCTGGTGGAGGAAATGTTGTTAGCGATTTTTATCGGGAACGTGTCGCGCATGCGGTTCTTTGCGCGCACTTCGATTTCCTGGTCGCCGATGTAGGCGCCGGCCGTGCGTCGATCCAGGTTGACCGGCTCTCCGCTGGTCGTGGTGCAGCCTTGCAGTTGTGCCAGCGCCATACCGAAAAGTGCGGCATAAATCAGTTTGTTCATTTTGTTCATTCCTCGACTCCTAGTCATTCTTCAACTCCCAATAAAACGCTGTCCACCGCATCGCACAGGCAATGGATGGCCAGCATGTGAACTTCTTGAATGCGCGCCGTGGATTCGGCGGGCACGCAGAGCAGGACGTCGTCATCCTGCATGTGTTCCGCCAGCGCGCCGCCGGTGTGCCCCGTTAGGACGACCACCGGCATGCTGCGCGTGTGGGCGGCAGCCACCGCCTGCAGCACGCTGGGCGAGTTGCCGCTGCTGGAAATCGCCAGCAGCAGGTCGCCCGGCTGGCCCAGCGCTTTTACCTGGCGCGCAAACACCTGGTCGTAGGCGGAGTCGTTTGCGATCGAAGTCAGGGTCGACGTGTCGGCGGTCAGGGCAAGCGCTGCCAGGCCGGGGCGTTCCTGCTCGAAACGGTTGATCATGTGGGAGGCAAAATGCTGCGCATCCGCCGCCGAGCCGCCGTTGCCGCAGGCCAGGATTTTCCCGCCCTGCGCGAGGCAATGAACCATCTGACGCGCGGCTTCTTCAATCGCCGGGACAAGCGCTTCGGCAGCAT
>DASTEA010000114.1:0-2652 GCA_035710075.1 Thiobacillus sp. | reverse complement strand
CCCCCGAAAGTTGAGCCCAGCTTGCCCGCCACCGTAGCCGAACTCGCGGCCTTCGATGAGATCATCGACGTCCGATCCCCTGGCGAATTCGCCGAAGACCACATCCCCGGCGCGATCAATCTGCCGGTGCTGAGCGACGCCGAACGCGAGCGCGTCGGCACCCTGTACAAGCAGGTGTCGTCGTTCGAGGCGAAAAAGATCGGCGCGGCGCTGGTGGCGCGCAACATCGCGCAGCACCTGGACACCTGGTTCGCCGACAAACCCAGGTCGTATCGTCCGCTGGTCTATTGCTGGCGCGGCGGCAGCCGAAGCGGATCGCTGACGCACATCCTGCAGAAAATCGGCTTTGCGGCGATGCAGCTCGATGGCGGCTACAAGGCCTATCGGCGCCACGTGGTGGCCGAACTCGCCCGCCTGCCGGCGCTGTTTTCCTATCGGGTGGTGAGCGGCCCCACCGGCAGCGGCAAGAGCCGCCTGCTGCTGGCGCTGGCCAGCGAGGGCGCCCAGGTGCTCGATCTCGAAGTGCTGGCCGCGCATCGGGGTTCGCTGCTGGGGGCGCTGCCGGGACAAGCCCAGCCGTCGCAAAAAAGTTTCGAGAGCGCCATCTGGTCGGCGCTCAACGGGTTCGATCCCGCCCGGCCCGTGTTCGTCGAATCGGAGAGCAAGAAGATCGGTGCGCTGCGGGTGCCCGCTGCGCTGATCACGGCCATGCACGCCAGCCCCTGCCTGCGGCTGGACGTTCCGCTGGCGGCACGGGTTCAGTTGCTGACCGAGGATTACGCGCACTTTCTGCTCGACCCGGAGACGATCAACCGCCAGCTCGGCTTTCTCACCGCGCTGCGCGGCAGCGAAACCATTGCGGCGTGGCAGGCGCTAGCCACCCGGCAGGCCTGGTCGGAACTGGTGGCCGTCCTGCTGGAGCAGCATTACGACCCGGCTTACCTGAATTCGCTGTCGCGCAACTACGCCCCCTCGGCCACCGATCTGACCTTCCGCACGGAAGACCTGTCGAGCAGCGGGATGCTGCGGCTGGCGCGCGAGATTCTGGCGGCTGTTTAGATCAGCTTGCCCATCACGAAGCCAATCACGATACCGATGATGAGTGCAATCGTGACCCCGCGATAGGTCAGCACATCCTTCGAGTAGCCGCGCCGGATGGCGACGTAGGCCACCAGGTAGCCCACTGCGTTGAGCAGCCAGATGAAGCCGATCGACAGGACCTTGACGATGATCGGGCCGATGATCGGCACCAGCGCGATGATGCCCAGCAGCCAGGCGAAGGCATTGGTGATCAGCCCCACTACCACCACGGTTCCGGCGATCACGCTGCTGTCGACGTTGAAGTGCAGCCCCAAACCCACCAGCGCGGCAATCGCCAGCCACAACGGCAGCATGACCCTCCAGTTGCGCCACCATCGCGCCCGTGGAGAAAAATCAGCCTTGATGTCGTCGTCCAGCTCAGCCATGTCCAGATGCAAGGTAACGGGAAATTCCTGGCAAAAATCGAAAACTCAGCTCCGACTCACTTCGATCACGTTCTGCACGTGCTGCAGGCGCGCCAACAGCCGCGAGAGCTGCTGCAATTCCTTGACCCGCACGGTGAGCCGCATGTGGGCATATTCGCCGCGGCTCTCGGTGTTGACGCGCAGCACGTCGAGTTTGTCCTTGGCGATGACATCGGAAATGTCGCGCAGCAGACCCTGGCGGTCAAACGCTTGCAGCAAAATGTCCACTTCAAATGCCGCACCGGCGTCGGCCACCCATTCGGCCGGCATCCAGCGCGCGGGGTTGGCGCGCCTGAGCGCGGCGCAGTCGGCGCGATGCACGGTGACCCCGCGTCCCACCGTAGTGTAGGCGACGATGGCCTCAGGCGGCTGCGGCTTGCAGCAGCGTGCCAGCGTCAGCGGCACATCGCCCAGCCCCGGAATGGTGACCGGATTGCCGGTCTTGGCGTGCACCCGCGGTTTGCTGGTGGGCGTCAGCGCGGGAACGACCTTGCCGGATTCCTGCAGGGCATTGACCAGATCGCGCTGGCCGACGTCGCCGCGGCCGAGCGCGGCTAGAAACTCGTCGACCTTGCCGAACTTGAGCCGCTGCGCGAGTTTTTCCTGGCTCGCGTCCACCACGCCCAGGCGCTTGAGTTCCTTTTCCAGCAGGGTGCGGCCAAGGCTGACCTGCTCGCCGACGTCGCGCTGGCGGAACCATGCGCGCACCTTGGAGCGAGCGCGATGGGTGGCCAGATAGCCGAGCGCCGGGTTGAGCCAGTCGCGGCTGGGCGCGCCTTCCTTGGCGGTGACGATCTCGACGCGCTGGCCGTTGTCGAGCGCGGTGTTGAGCGGCACCATCGCGCCGTTGACCTTGGCGCCGCGGCAGCGGTGGCCCAGGTCGGTATGCAGCGCGTAGGCGAAATCCACCGGCGTGGCACCGTGGTCGAGCGCCACCACCCTCCCCTGCGGGGTCAGCACGTAGACCTGGTCCTGGAACAACTCGGTCCTGAACTGCTCGGTGAATTCGCTGCTGTCGGCAACGTCGTCCTTCCATTCCAGGATGCGCCGCAGCCAGGCGATTTTTTCCTCGTACTGCGCGTCCTGCTTACCGCCTTCCGTGTAGCGCCAGTGCGCGGCGACGCCGAGTTCGGCGTGGCGGTGCATG
>DASTEA010000113.1:0-3197 GCA_035710075.1 Thiobacillus sp. | reverse complement strand
CCAGCATCTCAACGTCACCCTGCTCTCGGTCACCGAAGGCGACGACAAGCCGGCCAAATATCCGGTGATGTTCCGCGCCGCCGACGCCATGCTGCTGACCAAGACCGACCTGCTGGCCGTGCTCGACGACTTCGATTGCGACAAGGCCGAGGCGCACCTGCGCAATCTCGCCAATCCGGCGCCGGTGATGCGCCTGTCGGCGCGCAAGGAACTGGACATGGCGGTGTGGTACGCCTGGCTGCGCGAACAGCTGGCCGCCCAGCGCGCCCGCGTGGCCCAGGGCCAATCGCGTCGCCCGGCGATCCAGGGCGACGGCATGAAGTACCACAGCACAACTGTGTATTAGGCACACGGATTGCTACCGTGACTTACTCTTATCAGAAAGCTGAACGAACAGAAAAAGAAGCCATTTTTAAGTTGTACTGCTTGGTAATGCGAAGCTACGTTTCCGAAATATGGGGCTGGGATGAAGCGTGGCAGGATAACGATTTTTCCGCCCACTTTGATCCAAGACACATTACGTTGGCGCACAAGGAGCGCACGCTGGTCGGCTATTCCCATGTCGAAAATGGAGACGGCCAGCTATTCATCAGAATGATCGTCGTTCACCCTGATCACCAGCGAAAGGGCATCGGAACAAAGCTGCTTGAGTCGGTGATTGCATCAGGCGAGGAGCAATCCAAGAGAATCGGACTGGAAGTATTCAAAATCAATCATGAGGCAAAGAAATTCTATGAAAGGCATGGCTTCAATGTTGAAGGTGAAACTTCCAGCAGCTACGTTATGGGGCGCATGCCCAACAACCAGGCCAACAAAGACACATCGCGCTAATGCGCTCACGCCAGTGACTGAGGAGCAGGACTCATCGCCATGTACATCCCAGAGCATTTCAAGGAAACAAACCCAGAGCGTATTTCAGCGCTGATCGAAGGGCATCCTTTGGGGATGTTGGTCACGGCTCCGGAGGGCGTGCCCTTTGCAAGTCACCTGCCCTTCATTTTCGAGCGCCCAGCAGGTTCACAAGGCAAGCTGCTCGGCCACATGGCGCGCGCGAATCCCCAGTGGCAGCACTTTTCGACAGGCAGTGAAGTTCTGGCTGTCTTTCAGGGGCCACATGCTTACGTTTCCCCTTCGTGGTATTCGTCGCTTGGCGTTCCAACATGGAATTACGCGGTGGTTCACCTGCGTGGCACCCCCCGGCTCATTCAAGACGAAACTGAGCTTGAAGCGCTGCTTGAACAGCTGACTCGTGTTCATGAATCACCCATGCCAAGCCCGTGGGAACACAAGGCTACCGGCGAGCGGCGCGCCAAACTTCTCAACATGATCGTGGGCTTCGAGATCGAAATCACGGATATGCAGGGCAAGTTCAAACTCAGCCAAAATCGCCCGCTTGAAGACCAGCAGAACGTGGTTGAAGAATTGAGCCTGTCAAAAAGTCAAACCGATACCGCGGTTGCAGCACTCATGTCGGAGGCCATACATGCTGAATTCAAATAGCCTTACGGAAAGCAGTCGCCCACTTTCGACCAGGCTCTTACCTTGAACGATGGATAACGCCCGCGCCTGGCTGGAAAAAATCCACGCCCTCGACTTCGACCGCACGGTCAAGATCATGAACGTGTGCGGCGGACACGAGCGCTCGATCACCCACGCCGGCCTGCGCGGCGCATTGCCTGAATGGGTCGAGCTGGTTCCCGGCCCCGGCTGCCCGGTGTGCGTGTGTCCGGAGGAAGACGTCTATCAAGCCATGCAGCTCGCGTTGCAGGACAAGGTCATCCTGGTCGCTTTCGGCGACATGCTGCGGGTGCCGGCCAACGTGAAGAAGGGCGAGGTGCGCTCGCTGGCCGAGGCGCAGGCGGCCGGCGCCGACGTGCGGCCGATCGCGAGCCCGCTCGATGCGCGGAAGATCGCGCGCGACAACCCGGATCGGCCGGTGGTGTTCTTCGCCGCCGGCTTCGAGACCACCACCGCGCCGGTCGCGGCGATGCTGGCCGAGGGCCTGCCCGACAATCTGTCGGTGCTGCTGTCCGGCCGCCTGACCTGGCCTGCGGTGGCGATGCTGCTCGGCAGTTTTGAATCCAGCCCGGGCAGCCCCGGCTTCGACGCGCTGGTCGCGCCCGGCCACGTCTCGACCGTGATGGGGCCGGAGGAATGGCGTTTCGTCGTCGACCAGCACGAGATCCCCGCCGCCGTCTCCGGCTTCGCGCCGGAGTCGCTGCTGGCGTCGTTCTATTCGGTGCTGCGCCAGCTCAAAAGCGGCGAGCGCTTTCTCGACAACTGCTACCGCGAAGTCGCGCATCCGGGCGGCAACCCCACTGCGCGGCGTTTGCTCGCCGACACCCTCGACATCGTCGACGCCAACTGGCGCGGCATCGGCATCATCCCGCACTCGGGCTATGCGCTGAAACCCGCCTTTGCGAAACACGACGCGCGCCTGCTGTTCCCCGACCATGCCGATCCCGGCCGCCGCCGCGCCGGCGAAATGCCGCCCGGCTGCGACTGCGCGCAGGTCGTGCTGGGCAAGATCTACCCCAACCAGTGCCGCATCTACGGCCGTGCCTGCACCCCGCGCAACCCGGTCGGCCCCTGCATGGTGTCGGACGAAGGCGCCTGCCGCATCTGGTGGGCGGGCGGCGTGCGCGCAGCCGCCGATGCCTGAGCGCGTCGCCCAATCCATCACGATCGGCGGCCGGGTTCAGGGCGTGGGCTTCCGGCCCTTCGTCTACCGCCTGGCCCATCAGCATCAGATCACCGGCTGGGTGCGCAACGTCGACGGCGCGGTGGAAATCCACGCCGAAGGCAGGCCCGCGCAGCTGCAGCGCTTCAGCGATGCGCTGCTGAACGAGGCACCGCCGCTGTCCGCTCCCGGCCCGCTCGCTGTTGCCGCTTGCGCACCCGAACACATCGAAACGTTTTCCATTCTCGACAGCCAGTCGGGCAGTGACGCCGATATTCATTTGCCTGCGGACGGCTTCGTCTGCGCCGACTGCCTCGCCGAACTGCACGACCCGGCCAACCGCCGCCACCGCTACCCTTTCATCAACTGCACCCAGTGCGGGCCGCGCTACACCCTGATCACCGCCCTGCCCTACGACCGCCCCAACACCGCGATGCGCGATTTCGCGCTGTGCCCGGACTGCCGGCAGGAATACGAGAATCCGCTCGACCGCCGCTTCCATGCCGAGCCGATCGCC
>DASTEA010000112.1:0-4048 GCA_035710075.1 Thiobacillus sp. | reverse complement strand
GAAATGGCGAAGGCACTCGGCGCGACCGACTTCATCAACCCCCGCGAGGTCAACGGCTCGCTGGTCGAATATATCCGCGACCTGACGAAGGGCGGCGTCGACTACTCGTTCGAGTGCATCGGCAACGTCAACGTGATGCGCGACGCGCTCGAATGCACCCCCATGGGCTGGGGCGTCTCCACCGTCATCGGCGTCGCCGGGGCCGGCAAGGAGATCTGCACCCGCCCGTTCAACCTGGTGGTGGGGCGCACCTGGAAGGGCAGCGCGTTCGGCGGCGTCAAGGGCCGCAGCCAGCTGCCGGGCTACGTCGACAACTACATGGCCGGCAAGATCGAGTTGGACAAGCTGGTCACCCACACCATGCCGCTGGAAGACATCAACCGCGCGTTCGACCTGATGCACGCAGGCAAGAGCATCCGCTCGGTCATCATTTTCTGAGGCCGGCGACGATGCAAATCGAACGCGCCAAGAAAATTGAGTCCGTCAAGGAATTCGGCGGCTGGCTCGAACGCTGGCAGCACGACTCCGAAACCTGCCAATGCAGCATGACCTTCTCGGTCTATCTGCCGCCGCAGGCGGCCACACAGAAACTGCCGGTGGTGTACTGGCTGTCGGGTCTCACCTGCACCGACGACAACGTGCGGGTGAAGGCCGGTGCGCAGCGCTACTGCGCCGAACTTGGGCTGATCCTCGTCATGCCCGACACCAGCCCGCGCGGCGACAACGTCCCCGACGTTCCCGAGCGCTACGACCTCGGCCAGGGCGCCGGCTTCTACGTCAACGCCACGCAGGCGCCGTGGTCGACGCACTACCACATGTACGACTACGTCACCCGCGAGCTGCCCGCGCTGGTCGAGGCGAACTTCCCCGTCATTCCCGGCAAGCGCGCCATCAGCGGCCACTCGATGGGCGGTCACGGCGCGCTGATCTGCGCGCTGAAAAATCCCGGCATGTATGCCTCGGTCTCGGCCTTCGCCCCGATCTGCAATCCGGTGGTGAGCCCCTGGGGGCAGCGCTGTTTCAGCGCCTACCTCGGCGACGACCCCAAAGCCTGGGAAGCCTGGGACGCCACCTGCCTGGTCAACGCCGGCGCGCCGCTGCCGCCCGCGCTGATCGACCACGGCACCGCCGACGAATTCCTGGCCGCGCAGCTGTTTCCGCAGAACCTGCAGGCCGCCTGCGCCGCGCGCGGCATCCCGCTCACCCTGCGGATGCAGGACGGCTACGACCACAGCTACCACTTCATCGCCACTTTCATCGGCGAGCACCTGGCATTCCACGCGCGGGCGCTGGCGACGTGAACGTCTACGCCCGGCACCGCTCCGTATCAAGCAAGAACAATTTATGTCCCGAAAAAAAATCTTGAATGGACAGACGGGCTTGCCGGGAACACGATTGCTTTATTCCCATCCACACCCGGATCAAGTGTGGGTGGCATTCCGGAACTGACAAGGAGAAGCGCCATGACCACAACGTATACCCGTCTGCCCTCCCGCAATCTCGACAAGATCGCTGGCCTGCTTCGCCCCGCCTGTGTGTTGCCGGAACGAGTCGGCCTGGATAATCCGGCGCTCGACGTGATGACCGATTTCCGCCGCCTGACCGCCTTCATCGCCACCCCCGGCGACACCATCCAGCAGGCGGAACAACGCATGATCCGCCGCAAGGTGCGGCTGCTGTTTGTCATGGATGGCGAGGATCGCGTCGCCGGCCTGATCACCAGCACCGACATTCACGGCGAAAAACCCATGCAGGTGGTGCAAAGCCGCGGCATCCGCCGCGACGAAGTGCTGGTGGCCGACATCATGATCCCGGTGGAGCGTCTGGAAGCGGTCGACTTCGACGATATCGTCCACGCCCGCGTCGGCCACGTGCTGGAAACGCTCAAGGCACGCGGCCGCCAGCACGCGCTGGTGATCGAAAGCGTGAACGGCCAGCAAATGGTGCGCGGCCTGCTGTCCCTGTCGCAGTTGTCAAAACAGCTGGGCGTCACCGTCGAGACCACCGAAGTGGCGAACACCTTCATCGAAATCGAGCAGCATCTCGCGCACGCCTGAGTGCGGTATCGCGCCGGGTTGCCGCGCTCATTAAATGGAAACGCTCCTTGATGAACTCAACGCGGGCTTCGCGGACCTGGCCCAGATTGTGCGGCTTCTCGTCCGCCTCGGCATCGCCATGCTGCTGGGCGCCGTCGTAGGCTTCCAGCGCGAACGGTACGGCAAGCCGGCGGGGCTGCGCACCCATATCCTGGTTGCGATGGGCAGCGCACTTTTTGTCATTGCCGCCATCGAGTCCGGCATGACGTCGGACGGCGTGTCGCGCGTCATTCAGGGTCTGATCACGGGAATCGGATTTATCGGCGCGGGCGCCATTCTCAAGCTCGGGCAAGATCGCGAAATTTATGGCCTGACGACCTCCGCCGGAATCTGGGCGACCGCCGCCGTCGGGGTCGCCGTCGGCTTGGGCCTGCTGGGCCTGGCCGTGGTGAGCGTGATCCTGATCTGGTTCGTTCTCGCGGGTCTGGGCTATGTCGAAACACGCCTCAAGCCTTCCGGGGAGGACAAGTGCGCCCGTTGAAGCGTCGGGCCGCTGTGTAACTGAGTGCCGCCGCCGGCCGCAGCCGCCCATTGTTTTACGCTATCCGGGGCGAAAAAACCTCGCCGCCGTAGCGGTTTTGCCCTAGCGCGAGGTTTTCCCCGCGCGGCTTCTTGTGCTCCAATCCGGGACTTCCGGGCGCGTCATCCGCGCGCGCCGGCAGAACACGATAACAAGTACAGCACATGAATATTTCCGTCAGCGAACTGATCGTCCGATATCTGGAGCGCCTGGGAATCGGCCACATCTTCGGCATGCCGGGCGCGCACGTGCTGCCAATCTACGACCGCCTGCATGATTCGACGGTGAAAAGCGTGCTGGTGAAGCACGAGCAGGGCGCGGCGTTCATGGCGGGCGGCTACGCGCGGGTGTCGCACCGACCGTCCGCCTGCATCGCCACCGCCGGGCCCGGCGCGACCAACCTCATCACCGGAATCGCCAATGCCTACGCCGAGCGGCTGCCGGTGCTGGCGATCACCGGCGAGACCTCGACCTACATCTTCGGTCGCGGCGGGCTGCAGGAAAGCTCGGGCGAAGGCGGCGCCATCGATCAGGGCGCGCTGTTTGCCAGCATCACCCGCTATCACAAGCTGGTCGAGCGCACCGACTATCTGGGCCAGGTGCTGAACCAGGCCACGCAGGCGCTGCTCGGGCGCGACCCGGGGCCGGTGCTGCTGTCGATCCCGTACAACGTGCAGAAGGAACGGGTCGACGACAGCGTGCTCGAGCAGATCCACTTCCCCGCTCCGGCTGCGCTTCGCCACACGACATCGACCACTGCGCTGGCCGACCTGCTGCGCGCTTCATGCACCCCGGTGATCGTCGCCGGTTACGGCTGCATCCAATCGGGCGCGCGCGACGTCGTCGCCGCCTTCGCCGCGCGCTTCAACATCCCGGTCACCACCAGCCTCAAGGCCAAGGGCGTGTTGGCCGAGGGCACGCCCCTGTCGCTGGGCTGCCTCGGCGTCACCTCCAACGGCGAGGCCTACCGCTATCTGGCCGATCACGCCGACCTGCTGATTTTCCTCGGCGCCGGCTTCAACGAGCGCACCAGCTATCTGTGGGACGCCAAGCTGCTGACCAACAAGAAAATTGCCCAGGTGGACCGCGACGCCGCACAGCTCGGCCGCGTGTTCCAGCCGGACGTGGCCATTTGCGGCGATATCCGCACCACGCTGGAAGACGTGTTCGACGCGCTGGAGGCCGACGCCATGCCGCCCAAATCGCGCGACCTGCTCGACGGCCACCAGGCAGCCTGCGCGCAGCCCGCGGGCGACCGTGCTGCGCAGGCGGAACCCTTCCGCCTGATGCAGGCCTTCTTCAGCGGACTCGCCCAACGCTTCCCGCACAACGCGCTGGTGTTCGACGACAACATCGTCTTCGCGCAAAGCTGGTTCGACGTCTCCGACCGCAACCACTATTTTCCGAATTCCGGCATCTCGTCACTGGGCCA
>DASTEA010000111.1:0-10491 GCA_035710075.1 Thiobacillus sp. | reverse complement strand
TTGGAGCGTTCAGCCCAACGCAGGCTCATTCGCATCGAATCGCCGGCCTCGCGCTCGGTGGCGGGGTAGGGCGTGCATTCGTCGAAGATCATCACGATGTCGGAGTTCAGCGTGTGCTGGATCTGCATCGAGATCTCGGGTGTCAGAAACAGCTTGTCGCCGTTGATCGGCGAGGCGAACTTCACCCCTTCTTCGGTGATCTTCCTGAGCTTGCCCAGGCTGAATACCTGGAAGCCGCCCGAATCGGTGAGGATGGGCTTGTCCCAGCCCATGAAGCGGTGCAGCCCGCCAAATTTTTCAACCACCTCCAGCCCCGGGCGCAGCCACAGGTGGAAGGTGTTGGACAGCACCATCTCGAAGCCGATTTCGGTGAGTTCAAAGGGCGACATCGCCTTCACCGTGCCGTAGGTGCCGACCGGCATGAACGCCGGCGTCTGCACGGTGCCGTGCGCGAGATGGAGCTGACCACGGCGCGCGCCGCCGTCGGTGGTGATGAGGTCGAATTTCATGCGGGGGGGCGCTTTTCCAGAAACATTGCATCGCCATAGCTGAAGAAGCGGTAGCGCTCGGCAATGGCATGGGCGTAGGCCGCGCGGATGGCGTCCGGGCCGGCAAACGCGGAGACCAGCATCAACAGCGTGGACCTGGGCAAATGAAAGTTGGTGATGAGCGCGTCGACCACCTTGAATCGATAGCCCGGCGTGATGAAGATGTCGGTTTCGCCCGAACCTGCGTGCAATGCGCCGGCCTGCGCCGACGCCTCCAGCGCGGCTGCCTCTAATGCTCGGAGGCTGGTGGTGCCCACTGCCACCACGCGGCCGCCGCGGGCGCGCGTTTCGCGTATCGCGTCGACGGTCGCCTGCGGAATCGTGTAGCGTTCGCTGTGCATTTTGTGCTCGGCGATGTTGTCCACCCGCACCGGCTGGAAGGTGCCCGCGCCCACGTGCAGCGTCACCCGCGCCGTGCGCACGCCCTGTTCGCGCAGCGCGTCCAGCATCGCGTCATCGAAATGCAGGCCGGCCGTCGGCGCCGCCACCGCGCCGGGCGCGTCCGCATACACCGTCTGGTAGCGCGCCTCGTCGTCGGCCGTCGGCGTGTGTTCGATGTAGGGCGGCAGCGGCAGCTGGCCGAGCTGCTCCAGCACCTGCAGCACCGGGCGCGGAAAACGCAGTTGCGTCAGGTCGTCCTGCCGCGCCAGCACCTCCACTGCCACGTCGTCAGACAGATGAATGCACGAACCCGGCTTGGGCGCATGGCTCGCGCGGATGAAGGCCAGCGCATGGTGTTGATCCAGCACCCGCTCCACCAGCAGCTCGACCTTGCCGCCGGAATCCTTGGCGCCGAACAGCCGTGCCTTGATTACCCGCGTGTCGTTCATCACCAGCAGGTCGTCCGGGCGCAGCAGGGCCGGCAGCTCGCTGAAGCAGCGGTCGGCGAGCGTGCCGGACGCCCCGACGTGCAGCAGCCGGCTGCCGCCGCGCACCGCGGGAGGCAGCTGCGCGATCAGTTCGGGGGGCAAATCAAAATCAAAATCGGCAACTTGCATGGGGCGCGATTATAGCCGCCGCCTTGCGGCAGGATGCCTGATTCGGCGATAATGCGCGGCTTCTGTCGCCGGACGCGTTCGCGTCCGGCCCCTTGCCGGGATGGCGGAATCGGTAGACGCAGCGGATTCAAAATCCGCCGCTGGTAACAGTGTGGGGGTTCGAGTCCCCCTCCCGGCACCAGTCAATTTTCTTTTAAGATTCTCATTCCGTGGCTATAGGCACCGTCCTGTTGTTGCGGCACTATTGGGGTGCATTGCGGTTATTCCGGCCTGCTTTTAGAAAAGTGAGTTTGCGATAATCAGGTGCGCTTCATGGCTTGCCATCGGGGATTCACCGGTTTTGGATAGGGTTCGTGATGGCAGGTACGGTGCCGGATGCCTGTGGCACAGGCGTTGCTAGATGTCGATCGGATGACGGTCAATGCTGTTGTTGAACGGGAGTAAAGGAATGCCTTTATCTGTAGAGAAGCTTCGGGGCGAAGCGGGCGGGGCGGGGGCGTTGCCTTGGCCGGTGTCTCGCGTGCTGCAGGCGCACCGCACGCAGATGGCGACGTCGCACATGCGCGACCTGTTCGCTGCCGACCCGGCACGTGCCGAGCGGTTTTCGCTGCAGGTGGGCGAGGTGCTGCTGGACTACTCGAAGAACCGCATCACCGACGAGACCATGGCGCTGCTGGTGCAACTGGCCGAAGAGGCGGATGTGCTGGGCTGGCGCGAGCGCATGTTCGACGGCGAGAAGATCAACAACACCGAAAGCCGCGCGGTGCTGCATGTGGCGCTGCGAAACCGCGGCAATCGCCCCATCCTCGTCGACGGCGAGGACGTGATGCTGAAGGTGAACGCGGTGATCGCAAAGATGGGCGCGTTTGCCGAACGGGTTCGCAGCGGCGAGTGGCGCGGCTACAGCGGCGCGCGCATCACCGACGTGGTGAACATCGGCATCGGCGGTTCGGACCTGGGGCCGCAGATGGTGGTTCAGGCGCTGATGCCTTACCGCCACCCGCAGCTGAAGGCGCATTTCATTTCCAACATCGACGGCGCCCATGTGAAGGAAGCGCTGGAATCACTGAATCCGGAAACGACGCTGTTCATCGTGTCGTCGAAAACCTTCACCACGCAGGAAACGATGACCAATGCGCACTATGCGCGGAGCTGGTTTCTGGCGCGGTCGCAGGATGACCGCCACATCGCCAGGCATTTTGTCGCGGTGTCGACCCATCGCGAGGCAGTGACGGCATTCGGCATCGACCCCGCCAACATGTTCGAATTCTGGGACTGGGTGGGGGGGCGTTATTCGCTGTGGTCGGCGATCGGGCTTTCGATCATGCTGGCAGTGGGGGTGGAGCGCTTCAACGAGCTGCTGGACGGTGCGCACGAGATGGACGAGCACTTCCGCCATGCGCCGCTTGAGCGGAACATGCCGGTGATCCTGGCACTCGTGGGCGTCTGGTACAACAATTTCTTCGGTGCGCAATCGCAGGCCATCCTGCCGTACGATCACGCCCTGCGCAGCCTGCCTGCCTATCTGCAACAGGCCGATATGGAAAGCAACGGCAAGTCGGTCGACCGCGAGGGCAAGGCGGTGGACTATGACACGGGGCCCATCATCTGGGGCGCCAGCGGCATCAACGGCCAGCATGCCTTCTATCAGCTGCTGCACCAGGGCACCCGGCTGATTCCGGCCGATTTCATCGTCGCGGTCGAGCCGCATGACCCGCTGCGGGAACACCACGACATCCTGCTCGCCAATTTTCTGGCGCAGACCGAGGCGTTGATGCGCGGCCGCACGCGCGAGGAGACGCAGGCGCAGACCAGCCAGTTCGTGCAGCACAAGGTATTCGACGGCAACCATCCCAGCAATGCCATCCTGCTGCAGAAGCTCACGCCGCACGCGCTGGGCATGCTGATCGCGCTCTATGAACACAAGATCTTCGTGCAGGGCGTGATCTGGAACCTGAATTCCTACGACCAGTGGGGGGTGGAACTCGGCAAACAGCTCGCCAGTCGCATCCTGCCCGAATTGCACGCCGATGCGCCGGTGGACAGCCACGATGCCTCGACCAATGCACTCATCAATCATTACCGGCGCATGAGCCAGCGCACGTCTGGCCTATAGTTTGAACATGGAGTTGATTGCAGGCGATATTGGCGGAACCAAGAGCTGGCTGGCGTGGGTGACGGGCGAGGCGGAGGGGGCGCGGCAGCTGCGTTTCGAGCAGGTGTATTCGAGTGCGGCGTTTGCAACGGCGGACGATCTGATTCGCCAGTTCATTGCCGATTCGAAGCTGACAGCCGTGCCGGATTGCCTGCTGCTGGCGTTGCCCGGGCCCTTGCACGGACAACACACCAGGCTCACCAATCTGGGCTGGACGCTCGAGGCCGCTGACATGGGGGCATCGCTTGGCATTGCCAGCGTGCGCTTCATCAACGATTTCCAGGCGGCCGCCGCCGGCGTGGCGACGCTGACTGCAGCCGATTTCGTCGTGCTCAATCCGCAGCCGGCCGAGCCGGGTGGCGTGCGTGCCATCACCGGCGCCGGCACCGGGCTGGGGCTGGCCTTCATGCTGACGGACGCGGATGGCCGCTACCTAAGCTACGCCAGCGAAGGCGGACATATCGACTTCGCGCCGGCCAATGCGCTGCAGCAGCGTCTGCTGGAACACTTGCGCGCCATCTATGGCCATGTGTCGTGGGAGCGAGTGGTGTCGGGATTGGCGATGAACGATCTGTATCGTTTCTGCTGCCTCGAGCAAAACACCGCGCTGCCCGACGAGCCGGTCGACGGTGCCGCGCTGGTCGCGCGCGCCGGGGCCGGCGATGCGGCTGCCGAAGCTGCGCTTGACCTGTTCATCGATTTATATGGATCGTGGGTCGGCAACGTGGCGCTGCTGGTTCAGCCGAGCGGCGGGCTGTACGTCGCGGGCGGCATCGCCGTCCATCTGCAGGCACGCATGCAGTCACCACGCTTCATGGCCGCCGCCACCGACAAGGGACGCATGCGTGGCGTGGTCGAGCGCACCCCGATATTTCTGGTCACCAACAGCCGGCTGGGCGTGCAGGGCGCGATCGCCAGCGCGCTGGCCCCCCCGCAACCGTATGAGCGCAGCACCCATAAATCAACATATAAGAGCGAGACATGACAATTTCCAAAGACGAACAGGAGCGGCTCTACCGCTATTACACCGAACCGAAGATGGCGACTGACCTCACGCGGAGGACGCTGGCGCTGGTGCTGGCGGGCGGCGAGGGGTCGCGGCTGAAGGACCTGACCGCCTGGCGCGCCAAGCCGGCGGTGCCGATCGGCGGCAAGTACCGCATCATCGACTTTGCGCTGTCGAACTGCGTCAACTCGGGCATCCGCCGCATCGGCGTGCTCACGCAATACAAGTCGCATTCGCTGATTCGCCATCTGCAGCGCGCGTGGGGTTTCATGCGCGCCGAGATCGGCGAGTTCGTGGAAATCCTGCCGGCGCAGCAGCGCACCGACAAGAAGGAGTGGTATCAGGGCACCGCCGATGCGCTGTTCCAGAACATCGACATCATGCAGCGCCACCACCCGGAGTATGTGCTGGTGCTGGGGGGTGATCACGTCTACACCATGGACTACTCGGAGATGCTGCTGTATCACGTGCAGACCGGCGCGGATTTCACCGTCGGCAGCATCGAGGTGCCGGCGTCCGAGGCCAGCGCATTCGGCGTGATGACGGTCGACGAGGAGATGCGCATCACCCGCTTCACCGAAAAGCCCCAAAATCCCGACAGCATCCCCGGCAAGCCCGGCACCACGCTGGTGTCGATGGGGATTTACATTTTCTCCAAGGACTTTCTCTACAAGACGCTGAGCGACGATGCCAGCAACCCCCATTCAGCTCACGACTTTGGCCGGAACATCATTCCCGACAGCATCGGCAAAGCCCGCGCGATGGCCTTCCCCTTCCGCAACAGGGACGGCGGGCCGGCCTACTGGCGCGATGTGGGGACGCTGTATTCCTACTGGCAGACCAATATGGAATTGTGTTCGGTGCAGCCCGAGCTCAACCTGTACAACCGCGACTGGCCGATCTGGACCTACCAGCCGCAATATCCGCCCGCCAAGTTCATTTTCGACGACGAGGGACGGCGCGGCGAGGCGATCGACACGCTGATCGCCGGCGGCTGCATCCTGTCGGGGGCACGGGTCAAGCGTTCGGTGGTGTTCTTCGCCACCACGGTGGAAAGCTACAGCCTGGTCAAGGACAGCGTGATTTTGCCCAAGGTCAGCATCGGCAGCCATTGCCGCATCACCCGCGCCATCATCGACAAGGGCTGCGTGATCGAAGACGGCACGGTGATCGGCGAAGATCCGGTCGAGGACGCCAGGCGCTTTCACGTGACCAAGGAAGGCATCGTTCTGGTGACGCCCGCCATGCTCGGCCAGAACCTGTACGCAAGGCTGCAGAACGACTATGACGGCTAAATCGCTCAACGTGGTGCTGTGCTGGCACATGCACCAGCCGTATTACCGCGAAGGGCTCAAGGGCGCGTATCACCTGCCCTGGGTGTATCTGCATGGCATCAAGGACTACAGCGACATGGCCGCGCATCTGGAGCGCCATCCGGCGATGCGCGCGGTGGTGAATTTCGCACCGGTGCTGCTGGAGCAGCTGGACGATTACGCGCAGCAACTTGACCTGCTGTTGAAGCATGGCAAGCCCACCCAGGATCACATGCTGAATCTGCTGTCCGGCGCCGAGCGCATTCCTTCGGATGTCGCCAGCCGCCTGCGCATCGTTCAGGACTGCCAGCGCGGCCATGCGCCGCGCCTGATTCATCCGTATCCCGCTTTTCATCGGCTGTTGCGCATGATCGGCGCCAGCGACGCCGCCACCGAAGGCAGCGCCGATCTGTATGCGCACTTGGGCTACCTGTCCGAGCAGTATTTTCTTGATCTGCTGACTTGGTATCACCTCGCCTGGCTGGGGAACTCGCTCAGGCAGCTGCCGCTGGTGCAGCGGCTGATGGCGCAGGAGAAGGGCTTTTCCGCCGCCGACAGCCACGAGTTGCTGCACCTGATGCAGAGCTGCATGGCCGGGTTGATTCCGCGCTACCGTGCGCTTGCCGAGCGTGGCCAGGTCGAGCTGTCGATGACGCCCTACGGCCACCCCATCGTGCCGCTGCTGAACGACTTTGCCAACCTGCGCGACGCGCTGCCCGACGTGTCCGTCCCCGAGGCGCCCGCCTATCCGGGTGGCGCCGAGCGCGCGCGCTGGCATCTGCAACACGGCGTCAAGGTGTTCGAGCATTACTTCGGCAGGAAGCCGGCGGGCGTGTGGCTGTCGGAAGGCGGGGTGAGCGAGGATGCGCTGGCGCAGCTCGACGAAATGGGATTTGCCTGGACCGCCTCGGGTGAAGGCGTTTGGCGCAACAGCTGCGTCAAATCGGACTGTCCGGAAGAAGAGCTGCTCAGCCGGCACACGCTGTTCTCGCCGGCGCGCATCGACAGGTTCAAGGCGCGGGTGTTTTTCCGCGATGACGGCCTGTCGGACCTGATCGGCTTCAAATACAGCGACTGGCATGCCGACGACGCGGTGGCTGATTTCGTCCGCCACCTGGAAAACATCGCCAGCTTCTTCGGCAAGGACGCCAACCGGCATGTGGTCTCGGTCATCCTCGACGGCGAAAACGCCTGGGAGTACTACCCCGACAACGGCCACCATTTTCTGGATGCACTCTATACCGCGCTGACCAGCCATCCCACCCTCAAGGTCAGCACCTTTGCCGAGCAGGCGACGTATGCGCCGGCCAAGGCGATGAAGCGGCTGGCGGCGGGCAGCTGGGTGTACGGCAGCTTCTCGACCTGGATCGGATCGGACGACAAGAACCGCGGCTGGGACTATCTGGTCGCCGCCAAACTGGCTTACGACAGCGTGGCGGCCGCGGGCAGGCTCAACGCCGAGCAGTTGGCGCTGGCCACCCGCCAGCTCGCCGTGTGCGAAGGGTCGGACTGGTTCTGGTGGCTCGGCGACTACAACCCGTCGGGCAGCGTCAGCGACTTC
Source organism: Thiobacillus sp. (assembly GCA_035710075.1). Lineage (GTDB taxonomy): Bacteria > Pseudomonadota > Gammaproteobacteria > Burkholderiales > Thiobacillaceae > Thiobacillus. The sequence continues at coordinate 2,910 of DASTEA010000111.1, read as the reverse complement.
GAGCAGCTCTATCGCACCCAGCTGCGCGAGCTGTACCGTTTGCTCGGCGTGGCGCCGCCTGCCTTGCTCGACGTGCCCCTGTCGAGCGGCGGCGGCTGGGCGGAAAACGCCGGCACCATGCGCAGGACCGCTTGATGAAGCTGGACATTTCTGTGGTGAGGCATTCAGGATGAATTTAGACACCCATCGCGCCGGCCTGCTGCTGCATCCGACCTCGCTGCCGTCCGGCACCCTGGTCGACGCCGACCGCTGGCTGGATTTTCTGCAGGCGGCGGGCTTCGGCGTGTGGCAGATGCTGCCGCTGGGCATCCCGCTCGCCGGCTTGTCGCCCTATCAGTGCGCGTCGGCATTCGCGGTCAATCCCGCGCTGTTTCCCGCGGAACCGGTCGACCTGCATGGCTTTGCCGACTGGTCCAGCCGGCAGGCGCATTGGCTCGAGGATTTTGCACGCTTCACGGTCATCAAGGCAGAGCAGGGCGGCGCATCCTGGACCGATTGGCCGGTTGCGCTGCGCGACCGCGACGCGCAGACGCTGGCTGCGTTCGACATCAGCCACGCCGACAAGCTGAACGCGGTGATGGTCGAGCAGTATCGCGTGGCCCTGCACTGGCAGCGCATTCACGCGCAGGCGGCAGCGCGCGGCATCCAGCTGTTCGGCGACATGCCGATTTTCGTCGCCCACGACAGTGCCGACGTGTGGGCGCAGCGCGGCCTGTTCCTGCTCGATGAGGCGGGGCATCCCACGGTGGTGACGGGGGTGCCGCCGGACTATTTTTCCGCAACCGGGCAGCGCTGGGGCAACCCGCACTACAACTGGGCGGCGATGGAGGCCGACGGCTTTGCCTGGTGGCGGGCGCGGCTCGCCGCGCATTTCGAGTGGTTCGACCTGGTTCGCATCGACCACTTCCGCGGGCTGCTGGCGGCCTGGACCATCCCCGCCGGCGAGCCCACCGCCATCCACGGCAAATGGGTCGCGGCACCCGGTGCGGCGCTGCTGCAGGCCATTTCCCGAGAGTGCGGCGTGGGCGAGTTGCCTTTGGTGGCCGAGGACCTCGGCATCATCACCCCGGAGGTCACCGCGCTGCGCCACCAGTTTGGCTTGCCTGGCATGGCCGTGCTGCAATTCGCGTTCGACCATCATGCCGACAACCCGCACAAGCCCGAAAACGTGCACCCCGATACCGTGTACTACACCGGCACCCACGATAACGACACCACGCTGGGCTGGTGGCGCGCGCTGCCCGACGAAGCGCGTCAGCAGGTGATGCACCAGCTGGGCGTCCATGATCCCGATGCGGTGCCCGATGCGATGATCGATACGGTGCTGGAAAGCCGGGCTGCGCTGGCGATTTTGCCGCTGCAGGATGTGCTGCGGCTGGGTTCCGAGGCGCGCATGAACACGCCGGGCACGGGCAACGGCAACGGCAACTGGAGCTGGCGGTTTGCATGGGATGCGCTGCCATCCGAGTTGGCATCCAATTTGCTGGAACAATTACAGAAAGCCCATCGATGCGAAACAAAACCCAAACCATGAAGGCGTCGCCGCAAGCCCCGCTTGGCGCCAGCCTGCCTGCGATCAGTGCGCCGATCATGCGGGTGCAGAGCGGAACGCATCACGATCCGTTCGAGGTGCTGGGCGTCCACCCTCAGCCCGACGGCAGCACCCTGATCCGAAGCTTTATGCCTGCCGCCGAAACCGTCGAGGTGGCTGGCGGCCGCATGGCCCGGGTGACCGGTACCGACTGTTTCGAACGGCTGCTGCCGCCCGGAACGACGGTCGAGCCGCATCCGGTCATGCGCTGGCAGGACAAGGGCGCGGGCGGCTGGCACACCACGCAATGTCCCTACAGCTTCCCGTCGCAGTTGGGCGAGATGGACCTCTATCTGCTCGGCGAGGGGCGCCATTTCGAAGCCTGGAAAGTGCTGGGCGCACGCCTGAAAACCGTCGACGGCGTGGCGGGCTGCCTGTTTGCCGTGTGGGCGCCTGCGGTGCAGCGCGTCAGCGTGATCGGCGACTTCAATGACTGGGACGGCCGCCGCCACCCGATGCGCTGCCGCGGCACTTCGGGCATCTGGGAACTGTTCATCCCCGGCCTCGCTGCCGGCCCGGCCTACAAATACGAGATTCTCGGGCGGCACGGCCAGCTGGCGAGAAAGACCGATCCGTACGCGCGTCAGATGTTTTTGCGCCCCGAGACCACCAGCCGGGTGCCCGATGAAACCGTGCATGCCTGGGAAGACGGCGACTGGATGGCCGCCCGCGCCCGCTTCGACTGGCAGCATCGGCCGATCAGCATCTACGAGCTGCACCCCGGTTCGTGGCGGCGCCACGACGACGGCAGTTTTTACACCTGGGACGAACTTGCCGCCGAACTGATTCCTTACGTGCAGGATCTCGGCTACACCCACATCGAGCTGATGCCGGTGGCCGAGCATCCGCTCGACGCCTCGTGGGGCTACCAGGTGTCGGGCTATTACGCGCCGACCGCGCGCTTCGGCTCGCCGGACGATTTCCGCGCCTTTGTCGACGCCTGCCACCAGGCCGATATCGGCGTGCTGCTCGACTGGGTGCCGGCGCATTTCCCCAAGGACGACTGGGCGCTGGCGCGCTTCACCGGCGAGCCGGTGTACGAGCACGCCGACCCGCGCCGCGGCGAGCACCAGGAATGGGGCACGCTGGTGTTCGATTTCGGCCGCAACGAGGTACGCAATTTCCTGGTCGCCAACGCGCTGTACTGGCTCGACGAGTTCCACATCGACGGCCTGCGCGTCGACGCCGTCGCCTCGATGCTCTACCTCGACTACTCGCGCAATCCGGGCGAATGGGTGCCCAACCAGTACGGCGGGCGCGAGAATCTCGAGGCGGTTCATTTCCTGCGCGAGATGAACACCGAAGTGCACGGCCGCTTC
>DASTEA010000110.1:0-4126 GCA_035710075.1 Thiobacillus sp. | reverse complement strand
GGCGGCTATTTCTGGTATCCGCAGATGGCGGCGGAGACGGCGGGCAGCCCGCTTGAGCGCTTCCGCCGCCATTACTTCGACCGCGATCACGACGAGTTTCTGCAAACGGTGATGCCGGCGTATCACGGCCCCGACTACACGGCAGAAGTCATTGCCGCGCATCTGGCGGAACCTTTTGCCGACGAGTTCATCGATCAGGTGCTGCGCATGGACACGACCATGCTGATCACCGACGATCCGGTGAAGCGGGTCGACAACATGACGATGGCGTGGGGGCTGGAAGCGCGTGTTCCCTTCCTCGATCACCAGCTGGTCGAACTGGCGGCGTCGATGCCGCCCGCGCTGAAGCTGGCATCCGGCGGCAAGCACGTGCTGAAGACCATCGCGCGCGGGCTGGTGCCGGATGCGGTGATCGACCGCAAGAAAGGCTATTTCCCGGTGCCTGCGCTGAAGTTCGTACGCGGAGAATTTTTGAGTTTCATGCAGGATATTTTGAATTCGCAGGCCTGCCGCGGGCGCGGGCTATACCATCGCGCTTACGTGAACACACTGCTGGATGCCCCGGAGCAGCACCACACCCGCATTCAGGGCAGCAAGCTGTGGCATCTGGCGCTACTGGAATACTGGTTGCAAAAAAATGCGTAAATTGTTTCTTCTGCTGGCTGTGCTGGTGGGCGGCTGTGCGCTGCCCCCGGCGTCTGACACCTCGCCCGGCCCCGTCAGCCAGTCCACCGAGTCCGCTTTCGACAGCTGGCTCGTTGCTTTCCGTCAGGACGCCGCGGCACAGGGCATTTCCGCCGCCACGCTCGACGTCGCCCTGACCGGCATCAAGCCGGCCGCGCGCGTGGTCGCGCTCGACCGCGGCCAGCCCGAGTTCCTGCAGACCTTTTCCGGCTATCTGGCGCAACGGGTCACCGCGATCCGGGTCGAGCGCGGCCGGGCGTTGATGGCCGAACACGCAACGCTGCTGGATGCGGTCGAACAGCAGTACGGCGTCCCGAAGGCCGTGCTGGTGGCATTCTGGGGGCTGGAAACCAACTACGGCACGACGCTCGGCAGCCACAACATTCCTGCCAGCCTCGCCACGCTCGCCTACGACGGACGCCGCAGCGCGTTCTTCAGCAGCCAGTTGCTCGACGCACTGCGCATCATCGATGCCGGCCACGTCAGCGCGGCCGACATGAAGGGCTCGTGGGCGGGTGCGATGGGGAACATGCAGTTCATGCCGTCGACCTTCCGCGCCTATGCGGTCGACGGCGACGGCGATGGCCGCATCGACCTGTGGCAGTCGCTGCCAGACGCCATGCATTCGGCCGCGAACTACCTCAAGCGCGCGGGCTGGCGCACGGGCGAACCGGTGGCCATCGAAGTGGGGCTGCCGCAGGACTTCGATCTGCGCAAAGTTCGCGTGGACCATCGCCTGTCCATGGCCGAATGGGCGGCGCTCGGCGTGAAACCGGCGGACGGCAGCCCGCTGCCAGACGTCAGCGGACGTGCGGCCATCGTGGTGCCGCAGGGCTGGCAGGGACCGGCCTTCATGGTGTTCGACAACTTCGACGTGGTGATGCAATGGAACCGCTCGTTGAATTACGCACTGGCGGTGGCGCAGTTGGCAAAACAGGTGGCGGGTGGCGATGGCCTGGCCGTGCTGGCGGGCGAGGCGGGTGCGCTGGGCACGGCGCAACTGCGAGCGCTGCAGCAGGCGTTGAATGAACTGGGGTTCGACGCCGGCGCGGCGGACGGCCTGCTCGGCCCGCGCACGCAAACCGCCATCCGGCAATATCAAACCATGCACCGGCTGCCGGCAGACGGCTACCCCGCGCCCAGCTTGCTGGCGCACGTCGAGCAGACCCACGCCGCCGCAGCGGCGGCGGGCAAGCTGGTGCCAGCCCCCACCTTTGCCGATCCGGACACTGTTTCGGGAGAATGACGTGAGCGATGCGCGCAACGTACTGGGCGGCCCGCTGCAGGTGTGCAGCGTCTCACCGATGACCGGCTTTACTCGCGACGGCGTTTGCCATACCGGGCCGCAGGACATCGGCAGCCACACCGTATGCGCGCAGATGACCGCCACCTTTCTCGCCTATTCGCTGCAGCGCGGCAACGACCTTGTCACCCCGGTGCCGGAATACGGCTTCCCCGGCCTGAAAGCGGGTGATCGCTGGTGCCTGTGCGCGCTGCGCTGGCTGGATGCGGCCGAAGCCGGGGTGGCGCCGCCGGTGGTGCTGGACGCCACCCACGAACGCGCGCTGCAGAAAATCGCACTGGCCGACCTGCAGTACCACGCGCTGCAGACCTCATGAGCCTGCAATGCTGGAAATGCGGCGCCAGCCTGGCCGGCATGTTGTTGCCGCTGTCGCGCCGCGCAACCTGCCCCAGCTGCCGCACCGACCTGCATGCGTGCAGGCTGTGCCGCCACTATGACGCCCAGCGCGCCGGCCAGTGCCGCGAACTGGCGGCCGAACGCGTTGCCGACAAGGTGCGCGCCAATGACTGCGGCTGGTTCGTGCCGCGGCCGCAAGCCTACAAGGGCGGCGGCGCGGCGATGGCGCAGGCCAACCGCGGCGCGCTTGATGCGCTATTTGAAAATCAATCCGGTGCTGAACCCGCCGAGCCCGCGCCGCGTTCTTTGCTCGACGACCTGTTCAAGAAATAGCCGGCCGGCGCAACTGCCGCAGCGCCTGCCATTCGTACAGCAGCAGCCCCGCGCCGATCGACGCGATGCCGGCCCAGCCGCGGGCCGGGATGAATTCGGCGTTCAGCGTCTGCCCCAGCAACAAGGCGCTGACCGGCGTGACCAGCATGATCAGCGCAACGCGCCCGGCATCGAGGTGCTTGATCACGTAGTAATACAGCGTGAAGCCCACCACCGACCCCAGCACGCCGAGATAGACGATGGCGGCGCCGGCGCGCAGCGTGGTGTCGGGCGGCAGCTGCGCGGAGTCGGCGATCAGCCAAGCCAGCACGAACAACGGCGTTGCCACGCCGAGCGAGCCGGCGGTGATGGCAAGCGCGGAGGCGCGCACGTTCAGCCGCTTGATCCACACCAGCCCCAGCGCCTGCACGCTCATCCCGATCACCACGGCCGCGATGCCGAGCGTGGCCTGGCTGTCGCCCGGCCACGGCTGGCCGAAAATCAGCCACAGCCCGGCCAGCGCCAGGCCCAGGCCCGCAATGCGGATCGGCGTGAGCGTGCGCTCGCTTAGCCACAATGCGGCGAATACCCCGGTGAGCAGCGGCGACAGCCCGAAGATCACCGAAATCAGCCCCGACGGAATGTGCAGCGCGCCCCAGTAGGTGAGCAGCATGGCCGCGAACAGCGACAGGCCACTGATGGCGTAAAGCCGCCGCGCGGCCGGGGTGAACGGAAACGCGGTGCGAGTGGCGCGCAGCAGCAGCAGGCAGATCGCCAGCCCGATCAGCATGCGCGCCATCACCGCGAAGCTGAAGCTGGCACCCTGCGCGCTCCACTGGATGGCGAGCGGCGTGGTCGACCAGATGAGGATGACGCCAAGATAGGCGGCGGGAACGGACATCGGAAATGTCTAGCTATTGTCGTGGGGCGGATTCAGTGGCGTGTTATGCAGCGTTTTCGCCCATTGCGCACGCGGTAGCCGATACAGGCAATGTTGCCGAAGCACACTGCCCTCCGGTATGTTGGGATGCTCAAATGTTCCCGCTGTCTCTTGCATGCCGAGCCTTTCCATCACTGCGCGTGACCTTAGATTGCCGACTGAAGCAAAGGACACAATTTCCTGCAAACCCAGCAACTCGAAGCCAACGCGAAGAGCACCCCGTGCCGCCTCCGTAGCAAAACCTTTGCCCCAATCCTGAAAGACAAGCCTCCAGCCAATCTCAACACATGGAGAAAACGGAAGCGCGGCAGCCGGAATATGCAAGCCGACAAACCCGATGAACTCATTCGTTCTCTTCGTCTCGACGGCCCAGAAACCCCAGCCTCGCTCGGCGATCAGAGACTGGCAGCGGTCTGCCATTGCATCGCTTGCAGCACGATCAAGCGGCGACGCGTAGAACGCCATGACTCTTGGATCCGCATTCAGCGCTGCGAAAGGCTGGCGGTCCGCCGCACACCATTGGCGCAGACGCAGGCGCTCCGTATCAAACT
>DASTEA010000109.1:0-4946 GCA_035710075.1 Thiobacillus sp. | reverse complement strand
CCTGTCGGTCATAAGACGGCGCCCTACTGAAACAGGCTCTGACTGCGCAGCAGGAAGTGCAGCGCGATGCCGCCGAATACCGCGGCCCCAAACCAGGTGTTGTGGAGGAAGGCGCGAAAGCATTGCTGCGGGTCGCGTTGCCGGATCAGCGTGAGGTGGTAGAGCGCAATTGCCGCAGCCACCACCAGCCCGCCGTAGAACCCCACCCCCATCTCTCGCTGCAACCCGACCCAGCCGAGCAGTCCCAGCGTTGCGGCATAGCACATCGCAATGGCGGTCAGGTCAAAACGACCGAAGGTGATCGCCGAGGTCTTGATGCCGATCTTGAGATCGTCTTCGCGGTCGACCATTGCGTATTGCGTATCGTAGGCAATCGCCCAGAAGGTGTTGGCCGCCAGCAGGACCCAGGCCTCGAGCGGAACCGTGCCCTGCAGGGCGGCATAGCTCATCGGGATGCCGAAGCCGAACGCGATGCCGAGGTAGGCCTGCGGAATCGCAAAGAAACGCTTGGTAAACGGGTAGCTTGCGGCCAGAAACAGCGCGACGACCGACAGCCCCAGCACCAGATTATTCAGCGGCAGGATCAGCAGGAATGCCAGCAGGGACAAGCCCGCCGCTAGCAGCAGCGCCTCCCTGGGCGACACTTTGCCGGCGGCCAGCGGACGCTCGCGGGTGCGCGCTACGTGTGCGTCGAAATCGCGGTCCGCGTAGTCGTTGATGACGCAGCCCGCCGAGCGCATCAGCACCACGCCCATGACGAAAAGCCACAGGATCAGCCAGTCCGGCCGGCCGTTGCTGGCCAGCCATTGTCCCCACAGGGTGGGCCACAGCAGCAGCAGAATGCCGATCGGCTTGTCGAGCCGCATCAGTTTTTCGTAATGGGACAGGCGTTCGCTCAGGGTCATAGGGCGTCGATGGTTGGCAGAAAAACTTCGGTCACCAAAAGCGGCTGGCCGTTGAGGCAGAACACCGAGCGGCGTGCCCACAGACTGTTCACGGCCAGACTCTGTTGTCTTGCGACGGCGCGAAACAGCGGGTGGTCCCGCCGCACGTGACGGTAGGCCAGAGGCTGGCGCTGAATGCGGTGATTGCTGAACAGGGCCTCGCCGAGCGAGCGGCTGCCGAGCCGGGTGACCCCGCTCCAGCCGCCGCGCAGACTGGCGTGCGGCAGCACGCTGTGGGCAAATACCACGGGCACTTCATTGCATAGCAGCAGGACTTCGCGCACATAGGCGCGGCTGCCCGGCGCCATGCCCAGCAGTGCGTATTCGTCCGGGTTGGGGCGGGCGAGTCCGGTGGCCAGCGGTACAACGCGAAAGGAAGCACTGCGCGACTGCAGTCGCAGCGTGAGCGAACCGCGGTCGCTGAGCCAGGGACGCAGCGACCGCGGAAGCGAATGCGGGCGGGCTAGCCAGCCCTGCCGGGAATGGAGCACGGTGTGCAGTCCAGGATGCGGAAAGTCCGCATTATGCAGCAGCTCGGCGATCAGGCGAGCCCAGCGCGTGGCCGGTGGTTTCCTCGTGTCCGCTAAACTTTGAGGCGGATGGTTTCAAAGTTGGCGTAGTCAGATGGTGGACAGGGATTGCCGGTGGCCGATCCAGCGTTCGAGGTGGCGGGCGGTGATGTCGGGGTGGGCGGCCAGGCAGCGTTGTGCCAGATTGCGGGCGGCCTCCAACAGCGCGACGTCGCGCTCGAGGTCGGCGAAGCGCAGCATCGGCAGGCCGCTCTGGCGGTGGCCGAGCAGTTCGCCGGGGCCGCGCAGCAGCAAGTCCTGGCGCGCGATTTCAAAGCCGTCGGTCAGTTCGAAGATGACCTTGAGCCGCGCCCGTGCAAGTTCCGAGACTGGCGTCTGATACAGCAGCACGCACACCGATTCGCGGCTGCCGCGCCCGACCCGCCCGCGCAATTGATGCAATTGAGCAAGTCCCATGCGTTCGGCGTGCTCGATCACCATCAGCGCGGCATTGGGCACGTCGACGCCGACTTCGATTACGGTGGTGGCCACCAGAAGGTCGATTTCATGCGTCTGGAACGCCGCCATCACCGCCTGTTTTTCATTCGGCTTCAGCCGTCCGTGCACCAAGCCGATGCGCAGTTGCGGCAGCTGTTCGACCAAAGCGGCATAGGTGTCCTGCGCGGTCTGCAGTTGCAGCTTCTCGGATTCTTCGATCAGCGGACACACCCAGTAGGTTTGGCCGCCGGCGAGGCAGGCGTCGGTCACGCGTGCCAGCACGTCGTCGCGGCGCGACGCGTTGACCAGCTTGGTGACGATGGGGGTGCGGCCCGGCGGCAGTTCGTCAATGACCGAGACGTCGAGATCGGCAAAGAAGCTCATTGCCAGGGTGCGCGGGATCGGTGTCGCGCTCATCATCAGCTGGTGCGGCTCCGTGCCTTTCTGCATCAGCGCCAGCCGCTGGCCGACGCCGAAGCGGTGCTGCTCGTCCACCACCGCCAGCCCCAGCCGCTGGAAGCTGCCCGCTTCCTGGAACAGCGCGTGGGTGCCGAAGGCGAGGTCGGCGTCACCGGCGGCAATCGTCTCCCAGGCGGCAGCGCGCTCGGCCTTGCGCTGGCTGCCCGATACCCAGGCGCAGCGCACGCCGAGCGCGGACAAGGGCGGCGCCAGTTTGCGGAAATGCTGTTCGGCGAGGATTTCGGTCGGCGCCATGAAGGCCGCCTGAAAGCCGTTTTCGATCGCCTGCAGGCAGGCCAGCGCCGCCACCACGGTCTTGCCGCTGCCGACGTCGCCTTGCAGCAGGCGCCGCATCGGATGGGGCTCGCCGAGGTCGGTGCTGATTTCCTGCCAGGTGCGCGACTGCGCGGCGGTCAGCGCAAACGGAAGCGCGCGGGTGAACGCGGCGGTCAACTGCTGCCGGGGGGGCAAAGGCAGGGTCGGGCGCGACTTGCGTTGCTGGCGTGAAGTGGCGAGCGACAGTTGCTGTGCCAGCAGTTCGTCGAAGGCCAGCCGCTGCCAGGCAGGATGGCGGCGCGATTCGAGCTCGGCAAGCGCGCAATCCGGCGGCGGCTGGTGCAGCAGGCGGATGCTGGCTTCCATTTCGGGCAGACCAAGCTCGTCCAGCCAGTCGGCGGGCAGCGTGTCGGGAATGGGTGCCTCCAGCGCGCGCATGATCAGGCGGCGCAGCGTGGCCTGGCCCAGCCCGGCGGTGGTGGGATATACCGGGGTGAGCTGAGCCGGCAGTGGGGTTGTGTCGTCTGCCCGCACAAAGCGCGGGTGCACCATTTCCAGCCCGAGAAAGCCGCCGCGCACCTCGCCGATGAAGCGGAAACTTTCACCCGGCTGAAACAGCTTGAGATGGCTGGGATAAAAATTCAGGAAGCGGATGCCAAGCACGCCGCCAGCGTCCTCCACCGTCACCGTCAGCATGCGGCGCGGCCGGTAGGCGACGCCGGCGTCCGTCACCACCGCCTGCACCTGCGCGGTCTGCCCCGGCAGCAAATCACGGATCGGCGTGAGGCGGGTTTCGTCTTCCCAGCGCAGCGGCAGGTGCAACACCAGGTCGGCGTCCCGGGCCAGGCCCAGCTTGGCGAGCTTGGCGGCGAGGGCCGGGCTGACGGGGAAGGAAAACGGCGATGCCGCTTTCAATTTGGGGATCTAGCCGGTCACCATCACGGCGTCGGCTTCGACCAGCGCGCCGCGCGGCAGCGCGGCCACGCCGACCGCAGCGCGTGCCGGATAGGGCTGGCTGAAGTAGCCGGCCATGATTTCGTTGACCTTGGGGAAGTGGTCAAGATCGATCAGGAACACGTTCAGCTTCACCACATCGGACAGCGAGCCACCCGCCGCCGCCGCCACTGCAGCCAGATTCTTGAATACCTGATGGATCTGCGCGTCGACGCCGTCCACCAGTTGCATGGAAACAGGGTCGAGGCCGATCTGCCCGGATAGATATACGGTGTGGTCGACCCGCACTGCCTGCGAATAGGTGCCGATCGCGGCAGGTGCGTCGAGGGTCTGGATGATGCTTTTGTTCATGCTGAGTTTCCTGGTGCCGGGTGTTGGGGATGCTTATTGGGATGGTGCGGCACGCCCGTCCTTCTTGCCCTTGATGCGGAAAATCCGCACGACGTCGGGCAGCACGCGCAGGCCGCGCATCACGCGCGCGAGATGCATGCGGTTTTCCACCTGCACGGTGAAGAACAGCACGGTGTAGGGGCTGCCGTCCTCTTCTTCCATCGCGATGTTGCCGATGTTGGAGCCGCGTTCGGCGATGGCGGATGCGACCTTGGCCAGCACGCCGCGCTGATTGCCCACGATGACCTTGATCGAGACGTCGAACATGTGGCCGGGCTCGGCTTCCCATTCCACGTCCAGCCACTTGTCGGGGTCGGTGCGGAAGGCGCGGATCGAGGTGCAGTCGTGCGTGTGGATGATGAGGCCGCGATCCTTGTGGATGAAGCCGAGAATCGGGTCGCCGGGAATCGGGTGGCAGCATTGCGCCAGCTCGACCGCGATGCCTTCGGTGCCGCGGATACTGATGGCGTGCGGGTGCGCCGGTTCGCCGGTTTTTTCGCCCTGCACGTGCAGCAACTGGTGTGCCACCACCAGCGGCAGTTTGCGTCCCAGCCCGATGCCGGCGAACAATTCCTCCCGGGTCTGCAGGCCGTAGTCCTTGACCACGCGGTCCCACACCGCCGGGTCGGGCTCGATCGCCTCCGGATGGAGGGCGGCGATAGCGTTATTGAGCAGGCGTTCGCCGAGTGCCGCCGATTCTTCCACCCGCGTGTTGCGCAGGTAGTTGCGGATGTGCGAGCGCGCCTTGCCGGTGACGACGAAATTCAGCCAGGCAGCGTTGGGGCTGGCGTTGGACGCGGTGAGGATCTCGACGTGGTCGCCATTTCTGAGTTGGGTGCGCAGCGGCATCAGTTCGTGATTGATCTTGACGGCAATGCAGCGAAAGCCGACATCGGTGTGCACCGCAAAGGCAAAA
>DASTEA010000108.1:0-6299 GCA_035710075.1 Thiobacillus sp. | reverse complement strand
CGCAGGTAAGCCGGCGCGGGAAAGGGCTTGTCCGGGTAGCCCGGGCGGCCCCGAAAGTCGCATTCGCAGGCTTGCAGAAATTCCTCGAAGCGTCCGGGACGGCGGAAGGCGTCGACCCGTTCCAGCAGTTCGACAACGGTGCCGGGGCGCAATTCCAGCGCGCGGTGCACGGTGCCATGGTCGCGCGCCACCGCAACGGCGAGGTCGCGGCAGTCAGCAGGCACGCAAATGCGTTCGCTCAGTCCGCGCACCAGTTCGGCGCTTTTGGCTTCATGTCCGTGGTGCCGGGGCCAGCGCTCGGGGAGGGTGACGCCCTTGCCGAGGTCGTGCGTCAACGCGGCAAACCGCACCGGCAGGCTGAGGCCCTGCCGCGCCGCCCAGTCGACGACGAGCATGACGTGCACGCCGGTATCGACCTCGGGATGATGTTGCGGCGGCTGCGGCACGCCGAACAGGCAATCGATTTCCGGGAGCAAGCGGGCAAGCGCGCCGCAGTCGCGCAGCACCTGGATCATGCGCGAAGGTTGCGCTTCCATCAGTCCGCGCGCAACTTCCTGCCACACGCGCTCCGGCACCAGCGCGTCGACTTCGCCGTTGTCCACCAGTTGCCGCATCAGGGCCTGGGTTTCCGGCGCCACGGAAAAATCGGTGAAGCGGGCGGCGAAGCGCGCCACCCGCAATATCCGCACCGGGTCCTCGGCGAAGGCGTCGCTCACGTGGCGAAAGGTCCTTGCGGCCAGATCGCGCTGTCCGCCGTAGGGGTCGACCAACGTGCCGCCGGCATCCTCGGCCATCGCATTGATGGTGAGGTCGCGCCGACGCAGGTCCTCCTCCAGCGTCACGTCCGGCGCGGCGTACACCTTGAACCCCTTGTAGCCGTGGCCGGATTTGCGCTCGGTGCGCGCCAGCGCATACTCCTCGTGGGTTTGCGGGTGCAGAAAGACCGGGAAATCCTTGCCGACCGGCTGGTAGCCCAGCGCCAGCATCTCGTCGGGCGTGGCGCCGACGACGACATAATCGCGGTCGACCACAGGCAAGCCAAGCAAGCGGTCCCGCACTGCGCCGCCGACGATGTAGGTCTTCATGGCGCCACGGCGGCCTTAGCGGCGGGCGTTTTCGCGGTAGCCCTCGTACCGCGCGCGCGGGGTGTCGGCACGCAGGTACTCGGGGGCGATGGCTTCGAGCGCTGTCGGCTGGAAATCAAACACCGACGGCCAGCCACCGGCACAGACGTTGTCCGTGCTCATGGCGTAGTAGTTGTCGCGCGTCATCAGTTTCTTGCCGGGTTTGAATTCAAGCGCCCAAGCCTGGAAATAAGACATCCACTTGCCCAGCGGGATGATGCTGCGTGACTTGCCAATGACTTCGCCGACATAGCTCACCAGTTCCTGCAGGGTATAGACCTTGGGGCCGCACAGCTCGTAGGTCTGGCCGTAGGTCGCGGGATTGTCGAGGCTGTCGACATAGGCGCGGGCGACGTCGTCCACGTGCACCGGCGCAAAGCGCGCCCCCGCGTTTGCCAGCGGCAGCACGGGGAAAGTCTTCAGCAGACGGGCGAACATCGACAGGAAGGAGTCGCCGCGACCGAAGATCACCGAGGGACGGAAGAGGGTGACGTTGAGGCCGTAGCCGTGGATGAATTTCGGCCCGTTGAGATACCAGTTTTCGTGCTCGATGTGCTGCATGCCCGCCTCGCGCACCAGCGCCTCGCCGATACCCTTGGAGCGCTGGTAGGCCGAGCGCGAATTGGGGTTGGCGCCGAGCGCGCTCATGTGCAGCAGGCGGTGCACGCCTGCTTCGCCGCAGGCGTGGATGACCTTGCGCGGCAGTTCGATGTGGACTTTCTGGAAGTCGCCGCGACGGGCGCTCGGCAGGTCAACGCGGCCGACATGGCTTTCGTGCAGGATGCCGACCAGGTTGATGACCGCGTCCATGCCGCGAAAATGGCGGATGAGGTCTTGCTGGTCGTGCACGTCGGCCTCGATCACCTCCACCGTGGGCAGCAGAATCAGTTCCTTGGCCGTTTCGCGGCGGCGGGAGAGCACGCGCACCTGGAGCCCGCGCGCGGCGAGCTGGCTGACGAGATGGCTGCCGACAAAGCCGGACCCGCCGAGGATACAGATACGTTCAATCTTCATGGTGAGGTTTGCTTCAGAATGTTCGGAATATAAGGCGTTGCTGATTTTAGCCCGGATGCTTCATAAATTGACGCATCGGACTAGCCGTCCGACCGCTCGAGTTCCTGCGCAGCGTCCGCACTGGGTGCGGAACCTGCCGGGGGTCTACGCGGTGGCACCGTGCCCAGCCGGTCTTTCAGCAGCACCGAGGGCTGACCGAAACGTGCGGCGTAATACATGGCATTGCTCATCACTTTCTTGACGTAATCGCGCGTTTCGGCAAACGGAATCGACTCGATGTAGACCGCGGCTTCCATCGGCCGGGCATCGCGCCAGCGCTGCGCACGGCCCGGCCCGGCATTGTAGGCGGCGGTGGCGAGCACCGGCGAACCGTCCAGGCTGGTTTGGACGTGCTTGAGGTAATACGCGCCGAACTGGATGTTTTTTGCCGGATCCTGCATCTCCCTCGGATGAAAGCGCTTGATGCCAAGCCGCTGCGCAATCCAGCGCGAAGTGGCCGGCATGATCTGCATCAATCCGGACGCGCCGACGCCGGAGCGCGCGACATTGATAAAGCGGCTTTCCTGCCGCATCAGGCCATAGACCCACGCTTCGTCAAGCTCGTTTTCACGCGCGGCCTTTTGCGCCAGTTCGCGGTAAGGCGCCAGAAAACGCAATTCGAAATCGTGCAACTCGCGGGTGCGCTCGGCGGTATTGATGGCGCGGTCATACCATTCCATGCGCCGCGCCAGCTCGGCGGCGGCCAGCAGCTGGGCGTCTGAAAATTCGCGGATCGTCCAGTTCCACTCCTGATTGGCGTCGCTGCGCAAGCCGAGTTCATACAACAGCAGCGCGCGCGCGATTCCGGGATGGCGGGCGATCGCAGCCACGTCTTCGCCGCCCATCTTGTTGTTGGCGACCGGCGCCTGCATCACCGGACCGAGCTCTTCCTGCGCCAGCTGGCCGTAGTAATGGTGCTCGCGCGCCAGCGCCAGAAACAGGGCATTGGCCGCTGCACGCTGGCCGCCGGCCTGCAATGCGCGCGCGTGCCAGTAGCGCCAGACCGGCTGCACGCGGGTGGCTTCGCCCATGCTCTCGATGGCCCGCCGCGCGGCTGGCCAGTCCCCTGCGCGCAGCGCGGAGCGCGCCCACCATTCGCGCTGGAAATCGTTGGTCCCCGCTGCCCCGGCCCGCTCAAACCATGCCGGGGCAGTCGCCTCGTGGCGGCGCGCCGCCCAGGTGGCAAGACGCGCCCAGGCTGCCTGCAATTCCTCCGCGGCGAACTGCGGCGCCCATTTGCGCAGCGCGCGCGCGGCGACGTCGGAATTGTGCCTGGCCAGTTGATCGAGCGCATAAAGCGCAATTTCGCGATCACCGCGCTTGCCGAAATCAAGCTGACCAGGATTCAGCAAACGCCCGGGATCGCGGCTGGCCCGGTCAAACAGCGCCGCGGCGGGACGCTGCGCCTGAGGCAAGGCATTGGCTGCCGCCCTGGCGACGCCGAGGTTGCCTGCTTCCAGTGCCAGCCGAATGCGTCGCCAGATGTCTTCCTGGCTGATCAATCCGGCCCCGATCAGCTGCTCGAACAAGGGTGCGCAGGCCGACGGCAAGTCGCGCCCGGTAAACCATAAGGAAACCGCCTCACGCAAATGACTGCGATTGCCCAGCGCCCATTCGGCGCGGTGGGCATAACACTGATGCGCGGCATCGGGCCTGACCAGACGCGGATATTCGGCCAGATAGACCGGCCACGCCTCACGCGCGCCAAGCGATTTCAGCCAGTCGGCGCGCAGGGTTTCGGCCATGCGGCTGCCGGGGAAGCGCGCCAGAAAATCGGCAATGCGCCCATCCTCGCCGCGACTAGCCAGCGTCAGACGCCAGTATTCGACATAGGGCGTCAGCACATGACCGGCTGGAACGTCGCGCGCGGCACGTTCCAGATCCGCCAGCTTGCGCGCGGCAAACGCCTGCTGCGCCTGCAGCACGGCGGCGTCCCCCGGGGCCGCCCAGACGGGTGTCGCGGTTAGTGCGCCCAGCAGTAAAAAAGCGATGATTCGAAGCATGATGCGAGGGTAACATGCAGCCCGCGCGCGCCGCCTGAGCCAATTCACCATGGCAACAGCCAGGTTTCTTCAGCGCCCCGGGCGCCGAGCGCGCACTACGGATTTCTGCAGGCCGCAGGTGTTGGCGCCGATCAGGGGCAGCTTTGGGCAGCCCCAATTAGGCGAGAAACAGCCTGTAGGCCGGATTGCGGGATTCGTCCCAATACCGGTAGCCCAGCCCATCCAGAAATTTCTGGAAGCTGGGCTTTTCCTTTTCCGGCACCTGAATGCCGACCAGGATGCGGCCGTAGTCCGCGCCGTGGTTGCGGTAGTGGAACAGGCTGATGTTCCAGCCGCGGCTCATGCTTTCCAGAAACTGCATCAGCGCACCGGGGCGCTCTGGAAATTCGAAGCGGTACAGCACCTCATTGACCGCCTCCGGCGCGCGCCCGCCGACCATGTGGCGGACGTGCAGCTTGGCCATCTCGTTGTCGGTGAGGTCGAGTGCTTCCAGGCCGTGGCGCTGCAACAGCTCGACCACGCGCGCGCCCTCGCCTGCTCCCGGCACCGACAGGCCGACGAACACACGCGCCGTTTTGGGATCGGAATAGCGGTAGTTGAATTCGGTGATGTTGCGCGCGCCCAGCAGGCCGCAGAAGGCCTTGAAGCTGCCCGGTGTCTCGGGAATGGTCACCGCCAGCACCGCTTCCCGCTTCTCGCCGAGTTCGGCGCGTTCGGCGATATGGCGCAGGCGGTCGAAGTTCATGTTGGCGCCGGACGCCACCGCAACCAGCGTCTTGCCCTTGAGCCGGTCGCCCGCAATCGCGGCTTTCATCCCGGCAATCGACAGCGCGCCGGCCGGTTCCAGGATCGAGCGGGTGTCCTCGAACACGTCCTTGATCGCCGCGCAGATGGCGTCGTTATTGACTCGGATGATTTCGTCGACATACAGCTGCGCCAGCCGGAAGGTTTCCTTGCCGACCCTTTTCACCGCCACGCCGTCGGCGAAAATGCCCACGCGCGGCAGCGTGACGCGCTTGCCCTTGCACAACGAGCGCGCCATGGCATCGGCATCCTCGGGTTCGACGCCGACGATCCTGATTTCCGGCCGCAGCCGTTTGATGTAGGCCGCCATGCCGGCGATCAGCCCACCGCCGCCGACCGGAATGTAGATTGAATGAATCGGGCCCGGATGCTGGCGCAACAATTCCATCGCCACCGTGCCCTGCCCGGCAATCACATCGGGGTCGTCGTAAGGGTGAACAAAGGTCGCCTTGACCTCCTTGGCGAGTTGGGTGGCGTGGTCGCAGGCTTCGTCATAATTGTCGCCGTGCAGGATCACCTGCGCGCCGCGCGCGAGCACCGCGTCAACCTTGATCTTGGGCGTGGTGGCCGGCATCACGATGATGGCCGTCACGCCGAGTTTTTGCGCCGCCAGCGCCACCCCCTGCGCATGGTTGCCAGCCGAGGCCGCCACCACGCCGCGCGCCAGCTGGGCCTGCGTCAATTTCGCCATCTTGTTGTAGGCGCCACGGCACTTGAACGAAAACACCGGCTGCAGATCTTCGCGCTTGAGCAGAATCTGGTTGTTAAGACGGCGTGACAGATTGTGGGCCACATCGAGCGGCGACTCGATCGCCACGTCGTAGACGCGCGAGGTGAGGATGCGTTCGAGGTAATCGTCAGGTGGGCTCATGGCGGCGGCGGGTGCGAGGTTTGTAAAAATGGGGCGATGCCGCTATCTTAGCGGGCTGCATCGAAATCGACGAAAACAACATGACTCAAGACGAAATGAAGCAAGCCGTGGCACGTGCTGCGGTGGATTATGCCCGCGGCGGCGTCATCGGGGTAGGCACCGGCTCGACCGCCAACTATTTCATCGACGCGCTGGCCGAGGTCAAGGGCCGCATCGACGGCGCCGTGGCCAGTTCGGATGCCACCGCTGCCCGCCTGAAAAGCCATGGCATCCAGGTGCTGGATTTGAACAGCGTGGGCGAACTCGAAATCTACGTCGACGGCGCCGACGAAATCACCGAACACTTCGCCATGATCAAGGGCGGCGGCGGCGCGCTGACGCGCGAGAAAATCGTTGCGGCGTGCAGCAAGCAGTTCATCTGCATTGCCGACGAGAGCAAGCTGG
>DASTEA010000107.1:0-4019 GCA_035710075.1 Thiobacillus sp. | reverse complement strand
AAGCAGATCGGCGTGCCGGTGCTGACCGACGTGCACGAGGACACGCCGCTGGCCGAAGTGGCTTCCGTGGTCGACGTGCTGCAGACCCCGGCCTTCCTGTGCCGCCAGACCAACTTCATCCAGAACGTCGCGCGCACGGGGTTGCCGGTCAACATCAAGAAGGGCCAGTTCCTCGCGCCGTGGGACATGCAGAACGTGGTCGACAAGGCGCGTGCGGTCGGTAACGAGCAGATCATGGTGTGCGAGCGCGGCGTCAGCTTCGGCTACAACACGCTGGTGTCCGACATGCGCGGCCTGGCGATCATGCGTGCCACGCAGTGCCCGGTTGTATTTGACGCCACCCACTCGGTACAGCAGCCGGGCGGGCAGGGCACGACCAGCGGCGGCCAGCGCGAGTTCGTGCCGGTGCTGGCGCGCGCGGCAGTCGCAGCCGGTGTGGCGGGCGTATTCGCGGAGACCCATCCGAATCCCGAATGCGCGCTGTCCGACGGCCCCAACGCGTGGCCGCTCGGCATGATGAAAGAATTGCTGGAAACGCTTAGGGAAATCGACGCGCTGGTGAAACAGCGCGGTTTTATTGAACACAAAGTCATGAAAACCTGATCCGCGAAGGACGCGAGGCAACACGAAGAAAACTTCGCTTCGCGTCTTGCGCGGACAGAAACAGGATATTAAGGAAAACCAATTGAGCGCCATTATTGATGTCATCGCCCGGGAAATTCTCGACTCCCGCGGCAATCCCACCGTCGAAGCCGACGTGCTGCTGGAATCCGGCGTGCTCGGCCGCGCCGCCGTGCCGTCCGGCGCATCCACCGGCAGCCGCGAAGCGATCGAGCTGCGCGACGGCGACACGTCGCGCTACCTCGGCAAGGGCGTGCTGAAAGCGGTCGAGCACATCAACACCGAAATCTGCGAAGCCATCATCGGGCTGGACGTCGAAGACCAGGCCTTCATCGACCAGACCATGATCGAGCTCGACGGTACCGAGAACAAGTCGCGCCTCGGCGCCAATGCGCTGCTGGCGGTGTCGATGGCGTGCGCGCGCGCCGCTGCCGAGCAGGCCGGGCTGCCGCTTTACCGCTATCTCGGCGGTGCCGCGCCGATGGCCCTGCCGGTGCCGATGATGAACATCATCAACGGCGGCGCACACGCCAACAACAACATCGACATGCAGGAATTCATGATCATTCCGGTCGGCGCGCCGAGCTTCCGCGAGGCCGTGCGGTACGGCGCCGAAGTCTTCCACGCGCTGAAAAAACTGCTCGACGACGCCGGCATGGCGACGACCGTTGGCGACGAAGGCGGCTTCGCGCCCAACCTGGCGTCGCACGAGGCGGCGCTCAAGCTGATCGTGCAGGCGATCGAAAAGGCCGGCCTGCAGCCCGGTATCGACGTCGCCATCGGCGTCGATTGCGCCGCGTCCGAGTTCTACAAGGACGGCCTCTATCACATCGAGTCCGAAGGGCTGAAGCTGAGCTCTGCCGAGTTCACCGATTACCTGGCAGCGTGGTGCGACAAGTACCCGATCATCAGCATCGAAGACGGCATGGCCGAAGGCGACTGGGACGGCTGGAAAACACACACCGAGAAGCTTGGCCACCGCGTGCAGCTGGTGGGCGACGACCTCTTCGTCACCAACGCGAAAATCCTCAAGGAAGGCATCGACAAGGGCGTTGCCAATTCGATCCTGATCAAGGTCAACCAGATCGGCACGCTGTCGGAAACCTTCCAGGCGATCGAGATGGCCAAGCAGGCCGGCTACACCGCGGTGATCTCGCACCGCTCGGGCGAAACCGAGGACACCACGATTGCCGATTTGGCGGTGGCCACCAACGCTCGCCAGATCAAGACCGGCTCGCTGTCGCGTTCCGACCGCATGGCCAAATACAACCAGCTGTTGCGCATCGAGGAAGAACTCGGCGACACGGCGAGCTACCCCGGACGCGATGCTTTCCGCCAGCGCGGCTGAATGGATCGCGCGCATCCGCAGCCGCGGGCTGACCTGGGCGCTGGCTGCTGCGATCGCGCTGCTGCAATATCCGCTGTGGCTGGGCGAGGGCGGCTGGCTGAAGGTGCGTGAGCGTGCGAACAAAATCGACACCCAGCAGGCGCTCAATCAGCGCCTGAAAGCGCGCAATGCGGGCCTGCAGGCAGAGCTCGGCGACCTCAAGCAGGGACGCGACGCCATCGAAGAGCGTGCGCGCAATGAACTGGGTATGATTGCGCCGGACGAATGGTTCGTCCGCGTGGTGTCCGCCCACTCCGTTCAGTCGGGAAAAGTAAATGAGTGATTTGCAAATCGGCTTGCTGGTGATTGGCGCGGTCATTGTGGCGGCGGTTTTGCTATTCAACTGGATCCAGGAGCGCCGCTTCCGGCAACAGGCCGACGCGGCTTTTCAGACGCCGGTGGGCGATGCGCTGATGCAGCCTGGGGCGGTGCCCCGCGAAATGCATCACCGGGTTGAGCCGGCACTGCGTGAGCCTGCCTTCGATGCCGGCGGATTGCGCGAAGCCGTCGAAGCCCACGAGCCTTATTTGCAGATCGATTCCGTACCTTCGTCGGCGGGTGCGCCGCCCGCAGCTCTTGAAGACGCAGCGCCTGACCTGCGCGCAGCATTAGCCATCTCGACTGCGCCTCCGCCCGCTCAGCCGCGCCCGACCAGGGCGCCCGTGGCGGCGCCGCCGGCGCCCTGTGACGAGCTGATCGAATACCGCATCCGCATCGGCGGCAATGGCGTGCTGGCGAATGTGTTTGCCGATGCCTTCAACCACGCGCGTACCTTGGGCAAGGCAGTGCGCTGGATGGGGCTGCAGGTTGGCGCGGCGGAATGGGAAGAGGTTCAGCCCTGGCGCGACGTGAATTATCAGCAAGTGGTGGTCACCATGCAGCTGGCCGACCGCAACGGCGCAGTGCAGGACGAGCAGCTCTCGGCGCTGTGTGACCTGCTGCAAAACACGGCGCAGATCTATGGCCTGCGCATCGTATGCGACGATGTGGCCGATGCGATCGAGCGTGCGCAGGTGATCGATCGCTTCTGTGTCGACGTCGACGTCCTGATCGGCTTGAATGTGGTGGCGCGCGGCGAAGGCGCCGTGAACCTGACGCGCATCGTGCACGAGGCCGAAAGCAGCGGCATGTCGCTGGGCGTGGACGGCGTGTTCCAGTTGCTCGACAGCCGCGGCGAGCCGCTCTATGCGCTGTGCAACCATGATGCCGAACCGTTCAGTGCCACGGCGATCGAGGGGCAAACCTCGCAGGGGGTCACCCTGCAGTTCGACGTGCCGCGCGTGCCGGACGGCCTCAAGGTGTTCGACGGCATGGTGGCGTTCGGCCGCAAGCTTGCCAACGAAGTTGGCGGCATTCTGGTGGACGATAATCTGCGTCCGCTGACGGATACCGGCATCGAAAAAATCCGCACCCAGCTCACGCAGATTTACGAACGCATGGAAGCGCGCGGCGTGCCATCCGGATCCCGGCGGGCGCTGCGTCTGTTTTCCTGATGGCATCGTCCGACATCCTGGCGCGCGTCACTGCGCTGCGCCGGGAAATCGAGCGCCACAACCACGCCTACTACGTACTCGACGCGCCGACGATTCCCGATGCGGAATACGACCGGCTGTTCGGCGAACTGCAGGCGCTTGAAGCCGAACATCCCGAACTCGTTACCCCCGACTCGCCGACCCAGCGCGTCGGCGGCAAGCCGCTGGACACCTTACCCAAGGTGCGCCACGCGGTGCCGATGCTGTCGATCCGCACCGAAACCGACACCGAGGCCAGCGGCGCGCGCGCCTTCGATGCCAGGGTGCGCAAGTAGCTGGGTCTGGATGAACGCGACTCGCCGGTCGAGTACGCCGCCGAGCTGAAATTCGACGGCCTGGCCATCAACCTGCGCTATGAACACGGCGTGCTGGTGCAGGCGGCCACCCGCGGCGACGGCGAAACCGGCGAGGACGTCACCCAGAACATCCGCACCGTGAAGGTCATTCCGCTGCGCCTCGATGCCGAGCCGCCCCCCGCC
>DASTEA010000106.1:0-4566 GCA_035710075.1 Thiobacillus sp. | reverse complement strand
TCGCGCCGAAGTCCAGCAGCTTGATGACCGGGCCTTCGTAGACCTTGCCGACTTCGACTTCGGCGGTGATCTCCTCGATGCGCTTCTTGGCGAGTTCGCCGGCTTCCATGCTGGTGCAGGCGATCTTCACGCTGCCGTCTTCCTGGATGTCGATCTGGGTACCGGTTTCCTCGGTCAGCGCGCGGATCACGGCGCCGCCTTTGCCGATGACGTCGCGGATCTTTTCCGGATTGATCTTCATTGCGATGATGCGCGGCGCGTAGGCCGACATCTCGTGGGTGGTCGAGACCGACGCCTTCATGATGTCGAGGATGTGCAGGCGGCCTTCCTTCGCCTGGGAGAGCGCGGCGTGCATGATTTCCTTGGTGATGCCGTTGATCTTGATGTCCATCTGCAGCGCGGTCACGCCCTTTTCGGTGCCGGCGACCTTGAAGTCCATGTCGCCCAGGTGATCCTCGTCGCCCAGGATGTCGGTCAGCACGGCGAAGCGGTTGCCTTCCTTGATCAGGCCCATGGCGATGCCGGCGACATGCGCCTTCAACGGCGCGCCGGCGTCCATCAGCGACAGGCAGCCGCCGCACACCGAAGCCATCGACGACGAGCCGTTGGATTCGGT
Source organism: Thiobacillus sp. (assembly GCA_035710075.1). GTDB lineage: Bacteria > Pseudomonadota > Gammaproteobacteria > Burkholderiales > Thiobacillaceae > Thiobacillus. The sequence goes on along the minus strand of DASTEA010000106.1, from coordinate 3,950 downwards.
GACTTCCGAGACCACGCGCATGGTGTAGCCGAATTCTTCCTTGCTCGGCAGCACCGCCAGCAGCGCGCGCTTGGCCAGTCGCCCGTGGCCGACTTCGCGGCGCTTGGGTGCCCCCATGCGACCGGTTTCGCCGGTGGCGTAGGGCGGCATGTTGTATTGCAGCATGAAGCGGTCCGAATACGTGCCTTCGAGCGCGTCGATCGTCTGCTCGTCGCGTCCGGTGCCCAGCGTGGTTACCACCAGCGCCTGGGTTTCGCCGCGGGTGAACAGGGCGGAGCCGTGGGCACGCGGCAGTACGCCGGTGCGGATGGTGATCGGCCGGACGGTGCGGGTGTCGCGGCCGTCGATGCGCGGCTGACCGGACAGGATGCGATTACGCACCACGCTGGCTTCCACGCGGTGGAAGGCGTCCTTGACGTGGTTCTGCGCAACCGTGTCCATGTCGGCACGGATGAGTTCGGCGAAGGCCTTGCTGCGGACTTCGTCGATGGCGGTCATGCGCGCCTGTTTCTGTTTGATGTTGTAGGCCTGCTGCAAGCCCTCTTCGGCCAGCGCCTTCAGGCGTTCCACCATCACGGTGTCTTCGGCGACCGGCTGCCAGTCCCAGGCGTCGGCGCCGGCTTCGTCGGTCAGTTCGTTGATGGCGTTGATCGCGGCCTGCAACTGCTGGTGGCCGAACATGACCGCGCCCAGCATGATGTCTTCGGGCAGTTCCATCGCTTCGGATTCGACCATCAGTACGGCGGCTTCAGTACCGGCGACGACCAGATTGAGCGCCGAATCTTTCAGCTCGGAGTTGGCCGGGTTCAGCACGTATTCGCCGTTGATGAAACCGACGCGCGCCGCGCCCACCGGGCCGTCGAACGGCAGGCCGGACAGCGACAGCGCCGCCGAGGCGCCAATCAGCGCGGGAATGTCGGCGCTGACTTCGGGGTTGGACGATATCACCGTGGCGATGATCTGCACTTCGTTGAAGAAGCCTTCCGGGAAGAGCGGGCGGATGGGGCGGTCGATCAGGCGGCAAATCAGCGTTTCGCCATCGGACATACGGCTTTCGCGCTTGAGGAAGCCGCCGGGAATGCGTCCGGCAGCGTAGGCCTTTTCCTGGTAATCGACAGTCAGCGGGAAGAAATCCTGGCCGGGCTTGACTTCGTTCTTGGCGACCACGGTGACCAGCACGACGGTGTCATCCATGTTGACCAGGACGGCGCCGGATGCCTGGCGGGCGATTTCGCCGGTTTCCAGCGTGACCAGATGGCGGCCATAGGTGAAAGTTTTCTTGATAGCGCTCATACGAGTTCCTTTCAAAGCAAAAACGCCCCGCATGGGCGGGGCGTGAAAAATTCAGGGGGCGACACGCCCCATCCACTGTGCCGGGGCAGCAGGATGCTGGATCATCACAGTGGCCTTGCCGGACTTACTTGCGCAGACTGAGACGTTCGATCAGGGTCTTGTAACTTTCGAGCTGGGTGCGCTTCAGATAGTCCAGCAGCTTGCGGCGACGGCTCACCATCTTCAGCAGGCCACGACGCGAGTGGTGATCCTTCATGTTGGCCTTGAAGTGCCCGGTCAGGTCATTGATGCGTGCCGTCAGCAGGGCAACCTGCACTTCGGGCGAGCCGGTATCGGCGGCGGCGCGTTGATAATCCTGGACGATTTGTGCTTTTTGGGAAACGGTAACAGCCATGGTGTACTCCTTCTTAAATCGCGTGGCCTGCGGCTGAGCGGGACACGTTCTGGGAAACCGCGCATTTTACGCTGGTTGGGGGACTTAACTCAAGCCTGCTGGGTGGCGATCAGCCGGTGCGGCAGCAGGCGGCCGGCATTGGCGTCGGCCAGGCCGATGAACGTGCGGGGTGCCGCATAAATACGCGTCAGCCCTTGATGATCTGCGGGGTGCGCCACGCTGCGACCCTGGCACAGCGCCTCGGCGTCGACGGCATCGAGCTGTAAGGCGGGCAGATGTGCCACCAGGCAGTCCGCGGGGAGCAGCAGGGCTTGGCGCTGGCCGGCATCGAGTGCTTCCAGATCGGTGAGGGTGTGCGCCTGCTCCAGCCTGAATCCGCCGGCGGCAACGCGCGTCAGCGTGGTGAGGTGGGCGCCACAGCCGAGCACGGCGCCGATGTCCTGCGCCAGGGTGCGGATATAGGTACCGGCGCTGCATTGCACGTCCAGCACCACGCGGGGCGGATCGCATTCGATGAGTTCAAGGGCTCGGATCGTCACCCGGCGCGGCGCTCGCTCGATTTCGATGCCGGCACGGGCGTATTCGTAGAGTGGCCGCCCCTGATGCTTGAGTGCCGAGTGCATCGGTGGGATTTGCTCGATTTCGCCCGTGAAGCGGGGCAGCACGGCGCTGATGCCGGCACGGCTGACCGTGACCTCGCGGGTGCTGAGCACCTCGCCTTCCGGGTCGCCCGTGGTCGTGGTGACGCCGAGTTGCAACACCGCACGATAGTGCTTGTCGGCCTCGAGCAGGTAGGCGGAAAACTTGGTGGCCTCGCCGAAACACAGTGGCAACAGGCCGTCGGCGAAGGGATCGAGCGTGCCGGTGTGGCCTGCCTTCCTGGCGTTGAGCAGCCACTTGGCTTTTTGCAGCGCGGCGTTGGACGTGATGCCGACCGGCTTGTTCAGCAGCAGCACGCCATCGATGGGCTGGCGGGTGGGCTTCACTCGTCTTTCGGGTGTTTGGCGTCTTCGGCGACGGCTGCTTCGATCAGATGGCTGAGCTCAATGCCACGTTCGACCGAATGGTCGTAGACGAAGCTGAGTTTGGGCACCACCCGCAGCTGCATGCGGCGCGACAGCTGCGTGCGCAGAAACCCGCTGGCGCGCTGCAGGCCCTGCAGGCAGGCGTCATGCTCGGCCACGCCGCCCAGCGTAGTGAAGTAGACCTTGGCAAATTCCATGTCGCGGTTCACTTCCACCTCGGTGATGGTCAGCATGCCGACGCGCGGATCCTTCACTTCCTGCCGGATCAACTCCGGCAGTTCGCGCTGAATCTGGTCGGCGACCCTGCGGGCGCGCGGGAAATCCTTCGGCATTACAGCGACCGCGCGATTTCAACGACTTCAAACACTTCGAGCAGGTCACCTTCCTGGATGTCGTTGAAGTTCTTCAGCGACAGGCCGCATTCGAAGTTGGCCTTGACTTCCTTGACGTCATCCTTGAAGCGCTTGAGCGAGTCGAGTTCGCCCTGGTGGATCACCACGTTGTTGCGCAGCACGCGCACACCGGCGTTGCGTTTGATGACGCCATCCAGTACGTAGCAGCCGGCGATGGTGCCGACCTTGGAAATGTGGAAGACCTGGCGGATTTCCACGCTGCCGATGACGCTTTCCCGCTTCTCGGGCGCCAGCATGCCGGACAGCGCAGCCTTCACCTCATCCACTGCTTCATAGATGATGTTGTAGTAGCGGATATCCACGCCGCTCGATTCGGCCAGCTTGCGTGCCGAGGCATCGGCGCGCACGTTGAAGCCGATCAGCACCGCCTTGGAGGCGAGCGCCAGGTTGACGTCGGACTCGGTGATTGCGCCCACCGCACTGTGGATGATGTTGACCTTGACCTCGTCGGTCGACAGCTTGCCCAGCGCGTGCGCCAGACCTTCGTAAGAACCCTGCATGTCGGCCTTGAGGATGATGGGCAGTTGCTGGACTTCGCCCGCGCCCATCTGCCCGAACATCGATTCCAGCTTGGCAGCCTGTTTTTTGGCGAGCTGCACGTCGCGGAACTTGCCCTGACGGAACAGCGCGATTTCGCGCGCCTTGCGCTCGTCGGGCAGCACCATCATGTCCTCGCCCGCACGCGGCACGTCGGACAAACCCTGGATTTCGACCGGGATCGAAGGGCCGGCTTCGGTTACCGTCTTGCCCGATTCGTCGAGCATGGCGCGCACGCGGCCGAAGGCCTGGCCGGCCAGCACCATGTCGCCGCGGCGCAGGGTGCCG
>DASTEA010000105.1:0-3937 GCA_035710075.1 Thiobacillus sp. | reverse complement strand
AAGGCCGGCTGGTGTCGGGGATCGGGATCACCACGTCGATCTTCAGGTGCGAGAACTCGCGCTTGATCTTTTCGGCCAGCGACACGCCCATGGCGAGGCGCGTGCTGTAGACCGAGACGCCGTCCATCACCGAGTCGGGGCGCGCCAGGTAAACGTATTCGAAGATGCAGGGATTGAGCGCGACCTTGTCGCTGCACACGCGGCTGTGCAGCTTGCGCTGGTAATCGATGAACACGGCTTCGCCCGGCGCCACGTCGCGCAGCAGGCGGAAGCCCAGCGTATCGATCGCCACGCTTTCCGACGCCACGATGTATTCGTGCGGCATGACCTGATCGTTGATGCCGATCACCAGCGGGCGAATGCCGTACGGGTCGCGGAACGCCAGCAGGCCATAGCCGGCGATGAAGGCCGTCACCGCATAGGCGCCCTTGCAGCGCGCATGCACGCCGGCGACCGCGCCGAAGATGGTGTCCAGGTTGAGTTGCCGTCCGGAGGCGCGCACCTGCAGCTCGTGCGCCAGCACGTTCAGCAGCACCTCGGAATCCGAATTGGTGTTGACGTGGCGCAGGTCGCTGCGGAACAGCGATTCCTTCAGTTCGTGGGTGTTGGTGAGGTTGCCGTTGTGCCCGAGGACGATGCCATACGGCGAGTTCACATAAAACGGCTGCGATTCGGCCGAAGACGACGCGCTGCCCGCGGTGGGATAGCGCACATGCGCCACCCCCATGTCGCCCAGCAGGCTGCGCATGTCGCGGGTGCGGAACACGTCGCGCGCCAGCCCCGGCCCCTTGTGCAGGTGAAAGCGGCTTTCCTCCGCAGTCACGATCCCGGCCGCATCCTGCCCGCGATGCTGCAACACCATCAGACCGTCGTACAGGAACTGATTGGCTGCCGTATTGGCAACGACTCCGATTACCCCGCACATACTGCACATCCATTCATAAGATTATTCAAAGCGAACGTATTTCGCCACGTCTGCCGGCAGCAGCGGCAAGCTGAACTGCGCCATCGCCTGCAGGCTGCCCGACAGCATGGCCTGTTTCCAGAAGTCGGTGCGCGGCAGTGAGGTCAGCCCGGCTGCGAGCGTCAGGCCGATCAGAATCACCAGCCCCTTGGCCAGCCCCAGCACCCCGCCCAGCACCTTGTCGGCACCGCCCAGTCCGACTGCCTTGACCAGCGAGGCCAGTGCGTGCCCCAGCAGCAGCACGCCGATCAGCACCAGCAGAAAAATCACCGCAAAGCCGGCAAAGTAGCGAACCGCCGGATTTTCGATCCCGATCGGCAGCAGCGGCGCCACCATCAACGCGCCCCACTTGCCCAGTAAAAACGCCAGCACCCAGGCCGCCAGCGAAAACAGCGTGTCGACCATGCCGAGCATCAGGCCGCGCACCACGGTGAGGATCAGCACCAGCACCACGATGAGGTCGAGCATGCTCATTTTGCAAGGATCTGCCCGGACATGCCGTTTTCAGCCAGCTTCAGCTCGGCCGCCACAGCGGCTGCACGCGAGGGATAGGGACCCACCCGCACGCGCGTCAAGGCACCTACCCTGTCCGTATAGGCCGGCATGCCGGCCTCGGCGGCGCGCGCCTTGAGCGCCTGGGCCTTGGCGGAATCGGACAGCGCGGCCAGTTGCACCACAAATGCCGCGCTGGCGGCGGCAGACTGGACCTGTGGCGCAGGCTTCGCTGCGGGCTTGGGCGGCGGCGCGGACACGGATTTGACCGCTGCAGCTTTGACTGGTTCAGCTTTGGCCGCTGCGGGCTTGGGTGCGGGCTTCGCGGGCTCGACCGGCGGCGCGGGTCGCGGCGCAGGCCGGGGCGGGGTGGGCGGCACCGGCGCGGCCGCCACGTCGGGGGCGTCAGTCGGGTCCGGCTGCGCCGCTTGATCGGTTCGGTCGGGTGCCGGTTGCGGTGAGGCCACCATGCGCACCGCCAGCGAACTCGCCGGCGGCGGCTCATCTTCCAGCAGGAGCGGCAGCACAATCACCGCCAACAGGGTCAGCGCAACTGCGCCAATCAGGCGCCGCCGGGCAAGGCGTTTGAGATCATTTTCATTACTGGGTGGTGGCATGGGCGAGGACGGCAGCAACGGTATAGAACGAACCGAAGACGAGAATTCTATCACCTTCGTGCGCCGCACTTTGCGCCTCCCTAAGCGCGGTGTTCACATCCGGCTGCACGCTGACCGGCGCGCCGCCTGCATGCGCGCGCAGCGTGGCGGCCAGCGTCGCGGCATCCTGCGCGCGCGGCGAGTCGGGGGTGCACGTCCACCACGCGTCGACCTCGCCATGCAATGCAGCGAACACCCCCGCCGCATCCTTGTCGGCCAGCATGCCCACCACCGCCAGCGTGCGTCCCGGCACCGGCTGCTCGCGCAGGGTGGCGGCCAGCGCCCGCGCCGCTTCCGGGTTATGCGCCACGTCGAGAATGACGTCGGGCGCACGGGCAATGCGCTGGAACCGCCCCGCCACGCGTGCCTGGGCCAGCCCCCGGCGGATCGCCGCCCCGCTTACCGGCAGGCGGGCGCGCACGGCCTCCAGCGCCGCCAGCGCCGCGGCTGCGTTGCGCAACTGGCAGGCGCCCGCCATGGCGGGCAGCGGCAATGCCTGCCAGCTTAGGGTCTGGCCACGATAGGTCCACTGGTCGCCCTCGCGCTGCGCGGAAAAGTCCCGCTCCACGCAGCGCAGATCGGCGCCGATTTGCCGGGCATGCTCGAGCAGACTGGCTGGCGGCGCAAGGTCGGCGCAGATGGCGGGGCGGCCCGCACGGTAGATCCCCGCTTTCTCGAAACCGATTTGCTCGCGGGTGTCGCCCAGATAATCCATGTGGTCGAGATCGACGCTGGTGACGATTGCGGCCTCGGCATCGAAAACGTTCACCGCATCGAGTCGCCCGCCCAGACCGACCTCAAGAATGGCCACGTCGACGCCGGCGTCGATGAACTGCGCCATCGCGCCCAACGTGCCGAATTCGAAATAGGTCAGCGAGATGTCGCCGCGCGCGGCGTCGATCCGCTCAAACGCGTGCACCAGGGCAGCATCGGTGGATTCCTCCCCGGCGATCCGCACCCGCTCGTTGTAACGCAGCAGGTGCGGCGACGTGTAAAGGCCGGTCTTGTAGCCCGCGGCGCCGAGAATGGCTTCGAGATAGGCGCAGGTGGAGCCTTTGCCGTTGGTGCCGCCGACGATGATGAGGGGGAAAGCCGGATCGAGCCCAAGCGCATCCTTGACGCGCCGTACCCGGTCGAGTCCCAGTTCGATGGTGCTGGGATGAAGGCGCTCCAGCCGGGAAAGCCAGTCTGCCAGGCCAAGGGAGGATTCACTCAAAATCATTCACCAGGACGCAGTGGACACGGCGGCCGCGTCCTCCTTGTCAGAATCTACGCCGCCAGCGCAGGCCGCCCCATCATCATCGCCAGCGTGGTGGCGAGTTCGTCGCGCATCTGGCGGCGGTCGATGATGCGGTCGACGGCGCCCTTGTCGACCAGAAATTCAGCGCGCTGAAAGCCTTCCGGCAGCGTCTCACGCACGGTCTGCTCGATCACGCGCGGGCCGGCGAAGCCGATCAGCGCATTGGGCTCGGCCACGATGAGGTCGCCCAGCATGGCGAAACTGGCCGACACGCCGCCCATGGTGGGGTCAGTCAGCACCGAAATGAAGGGCAGACCGTTGCGCGACAACTGCGTCAACGCAGCCGAGGTTTTTGCCATCTGCATCAATGAGAACAGGCCTTCCTGCATGCGCGCGCCGCCGCTGGCGGCAAAGCAGACGAAGGCCGAGTTCGACTCGATCGCGGCTTCCACGCCGAGGACGAAACGCTCGCCCACCACCGAGCCCATCGATCCGCCCATGAACTTGAACTCGAATGCCGCCGCCACCACCGGTACCGCCTTGATGCTGCCGCCCAGCACCACCAGCGCGTCGGTTTCCGAGGTG
>DASTEA010000104.1:0-4626 GCA_035710075.1 Thiobacillus sp. | reverse complement strand
CCGCCATGAAAGCGTATTTGAGCGCTGCTGCGCCGGACAGACAGATGCCGGCAAGGGAAACCACTTCGAGTTGGGGCCAGCCCAGTTCGCCATGAACCATCACGCCAGGGTTGGGGAGCAATTGGTCGGGGCTCGAGGTGCCGGTTGCCAAGCAGTCTATCGGTCCGGTATCGCCCAGACCCCGAATGGCGGAAGCTGCCAGCTGGGCATTCGTCATCACCGGCTCGCCGCTTTCCCGATCAAGGGCATAGTGGCGCGACAAGATGCCGTTATTGCGCAAAATGATGCGCCTGCTCCGTGAAGGCTTGCCCCCCACCTGGCCCAGCACGGACTCAATATCGTCGTTGCTGACCGGCGCAAGCGGCAGATAAGCCGCCGATCGGGTGATGAAAACGTCAGTAGTCATACTGCGCCAGACGTTCGGTTCCCGAGCCGGAAGGACGCTCAAACTCGGTTTTCAGCGCAGCGAGGCGTTGCCTGAGCAGCGGCCGCAGCAGCCTTTGCAGGCTCAGAGAGAGGGGAACTACCGTCGCAATCACACCCAGGAGGAAAATGACGTAGAAAACCAGCAGCGGCTTTCGCTGCCACGCCCCCGGCGGCCCCGCCAAGCGCAGCAGCTTGCCCCACAGGTAAAAACTGCGGCTGCCGGCGCGCTCGCTGACCAGCAATTGCGGCTGCGCTTCAACCGCCCCCAAACCCCTTAGCAGCGGCGCATCGCCCTGTTCAAGCTCAGCATGCAAGGCATCGCGCAACGCACGCCCAAAACGAATACTGCGTTTGATTTCAGCGGCCGCAACACCCGCGATCGGCAGGCCGGGAACGGGCGTCTTTCGACCCGTGAGCAGCCACAAGGGCGTGGTGAGCAGGGTTGCCATGGTCGGTGCACGATCGGTCAGCACCACGTTGTCGAGGTGGCGGGCACCCATTTTGGCCAGCAGACTGCGCATTCGGGTATGCGCCTGCAGCCACATGTTGCGGCAAGCGACGATGGTCACCACCGGCTTCCCCGGCAGAATTCGCCGCGCAGCCGGCGTATTGAGGAAAGCGATCACGGGCCGACTGGGCGCGAGAAACCAGACTTGGTAAAAAAGCAGAATCAGATCGAATCGGGCATCTTCGGCCAGGGTCAGGGGGTGCAGCTTTTCGGGGACCAGGTGCGCCGACTCGGGGAACGTGTCGAGAAACCGAAAAAACGGCCAGGGAAACGGGTGTTCCCGCACCGGTCGCAGGACTTCAAGGTGGACGTTGATGCGCTTGTCAGCCAGAAGGGGGGCGATGGTCGCTTCGGCGACGGCGGAAAGCTGCCCGGTCTGGGAATACAGAACCACCAGGACTTTCTTGTTTGGGACTGAGTCCCCGGGCGGCTGTGTTGAGAAGGTCACGATAGACGTAGGTGAACAAAGACAAGCGAGACAAAGAGGCAACCAAAATTCGGGCGCTTGATATTACTGACCAGCTTTCAGCGCGCTCAATTTGAAATGGTTGAGGAATTCGCGATGGAAAAAAAAGTTCGCCCAGTTATAACGGCTAGCGGGAGATCCGCTTGAGCATTACGCATGACAACGTACAGAAAATTCCGCCAGCATCTTACCTCACTTCCATTGCGTCACTGCTGGGGCACTTCAGCCAGGTGTCTGGATCGAAACCCCCATCTTCGGCAGCCACCGCCGCAACCCCGGCGTCGTGATCACCGTGCTGAAAATCGCCATCAGCACCAGCATGGTGAACACCTGCTGCGAGATGACGCCAAGGTCAAAGCCGACGTTGATGACGATGAGTTCCATCAGCGCGCGCGTGTTCATCATGATGCCGATCACCTTGCCCTCGTGGTGCGACATCCCGGCCCAGCGCGCGGCAACGTAGCTGGCGCCAAATTTTCCCAGCGTGGCGAGGGCGATCAGCAGCGCGCACCAGCCCCACGCCTCAACCGAATCGAGGCCGCCGACGTTGGTGCGCAGCCCGGTGTAGGTGAAGAAGATGGGCAGGAAGAAGACCATGACGAAATGGCCGATGCGTTCCTTCCACGCTTCGATCAGCTCGTGCTCGTCGTGCAGGATCACGCCCATCATGAAGCCGCCGAAGATGGCGAAGATGCCGATCTGGTAGGTGGTCATTGCCGAGATGAAGATGGCGGCTAGCAGGATGCCGAGCAGGTTGTGGGTGAGCTTGCCGCGCCCGGCCTTCTCGCCCACCGGCACAGGCTTCGCCTGGCTGGCACGGATCACGCGCTTCATCAGCGGCCGCACGACGAACCACCAGGTGGCGAAAAACACGCCGACCAGCGCCACCTTGAGGGCAAAGGCCTCGGCGCTGAATTCGGCCAGGGCGAGCGCGGTGATGAGCGCGAGCAGCAGCCAGCCGATGACGTCGTTGATGGCGGCGGCGCTGATGGCGATGACGCCGATCGGCAGGCGGGTGATCCTGAACTCCATCATGATGCGGCCGAGGATGGGCAAGGCGGTGATGGAAAAGGCGGTGGCGACGAACAGCGACGTGGCGAGCGGATTGATTCCGGGCGACAGCAGCGGCGCGCTGAGCCAGCCGAAAGCGAAGCCGAGCGCGAAGGGCGCAATCATGCTGGCGCTGGCGATGAGGGCGACGGCATGGCGGTTGTTGCGCGCGGTCAGGTGGGCGAAGTCGAATTCCAGGCCGATCTGGAACATCAGCAGCACCAGGCCGATCTGCGACAGCATCTGCATCGGCGCTGCGGGCGTCGAGTGAAACACATACTGGAACAGGTCGGGGGCAAGCAGTCCGAACAGCGACGGCCCGAGCAGAATGCCGACAATGATCTCGCCCACCGCAGGCGACTGGCCGATTCGCTGCGCCAGTTCACCGCCGAGGCGGGCGGCGAGCACGATCAGCGTCAGCTGCAGCAGGGTGAAGAACAGCAGCGCCTCGGTCTGGTGGACCGCAAGGGCGTGCGCGGGCGGGATCAAACCATGCCGCCGTTCACCGAGATGATCTGGCCGCTGATGTAGCTCGCCTGCTCAGAGGCGAGAAAACCGACCAGGTCCGCCACCTCGTCCGGGCGGCCGGCGCGCTTCATCGGCACCATGCCGGCGATGGCTTTGGCGTCGAACACGCCGTCGATCATGTCGGTCTGGATGATGCCCGGCGCCACGGCGTTGACCGTCACCCCGCGGCTGGCGAGTTCCAAGGACAGCGACTTGGTGGCGGCATGCAGGGCGCCCTTGGCGGCCGAATAATTGACCTGGCCGCGGTTGCCGGTGAGGCCGGCGATCGAGGTGATGTTGACGATGCGCCCCCAGCGGCTGCGCAGCATCGCCAGCGTCAGCGGCTGGGTGACGTTGAAGAAGCCGGAAAGCGACACGTCCAGCACGCCGTGCCACTGCGCCGCGCTCATGCCGGGGAAGACGGCGTCGTCGTGGATGCCGGCGTTGTTCACCAGCACCTGGATCGGGGCGTCGGCAATGAGTGCTTCGAGTGCGGCGCGGCTGGCGTCGGCGTCGGTGACGTCGAAGGCGATGGCCTCGGCCCGGCCGCCGCCCGTTTTGATTTCATCGGCCAGCGCCTGCGCTTTCGCCAGGTTGCGGTTGGCGTGAATGTAGACGTAACTGCCGTCGGCGGCGAGGCGGCGGCAGATCGCCGAGCCGATGCCGCCGCTGCCGCCGGTGACGAGCGCGCGTTTCATGTCGGATTTCCCAGTTTGTCGGCGTCCAGCACCACCGCCGCGCGGCCGCTGAGCAGTTCGCGTCCGGCGGCGCTGACGCGGAAGCCGTAAAGAATGGTGTTGCCATCGCCGGACAGGCGCTCCGCCTCGATTTCGAGGTCGGCGGCGATGTCGTCCAGCCGTGCGACCTGCAGCTCGACGCTGCGCACGCTGGCCAGGTAGCCGGCGCGCGGCGCGCTGTCGGCCCTCGCCAGCAGCGCGCCGTGGGCGGCCATCGCCTGCGCCGCGTACTCGATGCCGCAGGCCGCGCCGAGGCGGTCATGCGCGCGCAGGGGGTTGTCCGGGGCGCGGTGGCTGCTTGCCGTGCAGCGGATGCGCTGGGCATCCCACTCGGTGACGGCATCGAGCAGGCACATGCTGCCCTGATGCGGGAGGTGGGCGAGCAGCCAGGCGTGGTCTAGCGGCATGGTTCGATCGCTATCGCCAGACTGAGCGGCGCCAGGTAGTCCAGCACGACCCGTGCATTCGACCCGCGCGCCAGGGCCTGCAGCAGCGGCAGCCCGCGCGCGCAGGGAATGGCGCGGCGCAGCGCTTCAAGTTCGGGCTCAGCCAGCGCATCAGGCGCGGCGTCATCGAGGCTGAGTTCGATCCGCGCCAGCGATTGCGCGCTGCGTTCAGGCATCAGCGCCAGCGCGATGCCGAATGCGGCGGGAAGCGGGCGCTTGGCGTGCAGGGGATCGGGATAGGGCATGTCGTAGGTGACCAGTAGGGTGCCCCAGCCCTCGACCGCGACCTGGGTCAGCGCCTCGAGAAGGCCGGCGCCGAAGCTGCCGTCATGGGCGCACAGCACCGTGGCCGGGGTCATCGCGCCGGAGGCGATTCCCCAGTACCCCGCCGGGGCGTTGTGCACCGAGTTGTGAAAACGGGTGGGCGAGATGTGGCGGTCGTCGGAGGCCAGCACCTTGCAGATGGCATCGCAGTTGTCGTTGTCG
>DASTEA010000103.1:0-3590 GCA_035710075.1 Thiobacillus sp. | reverse complement strand
CTACGGCTCGCAGGGCCATGCCCACGCGTGCAACCTGAAGGACTCCGGCGTCGACGTGATCGTCGCCCTGCGTCCGGGCTCCCCCTCCGCGAAGAAGGCCGAGAACGCCGGCCTCGTGGTCAAGAACGTGCCTGAAGCGGTTGCCAGCGCCGACCTGGTGATGATCCTCACCCCGGACGAGTTCCAGTCGCAACTCTACCGCAATGAAGTGGAGCCCAACCTGAAGCAGGGCGCGACCCTGGCGTTCGCCCATGGTTTCTCCATTCACTACAACCAGATCGTGCCGCGCGCCGACCTCGATGTCATCATGATCGCCCCCAAGGCGCCAGGCCACACCGTGCGCTCCGAGTTCGTCAAGGGCGGCGGCATCCCCGATCTGATCGCCGTGTACCAGGACGCCTCCGGCAAGGCGCGCGACCTTGCCCTGTCCTACGCTTCCGCCATCGGCGGCGGCCGTACCGGCATCATCGAGACCACCTTCAAGGACGAGACCGAGACCGACCTGTTCGGCGAGCAGGCCGTGCTGTGCGGCGGCGCAGTGGAACTGGTCAAGGCCGGCTTCGAGACCCTGACCGAAGCGGGCTATGCACCGGAAATGGCCTATTTCGAGTGCCTGCACGAGCTGAAGCTGATCGTCGACCTGATGTACGAGGGCGGCATCGCCAACATGAACTACTCGATCTCCAACAACGCTGAGTACGGCGAGTACGTGACCGGTCCCAAGATCATCAACGCCCAATCCAAAGCCGCGATGAAGGAGTGCCTGGACAATATCCAGAACGGCAACTACGCCAAGCGTTTCATCCTGGAAGGCCAGTCCAACTACCCCGAGATGACCGCCTGTCGCCGCAACAACGCCGCGCACCAGATCGAGGTGGTGGGCGGCAAGCTGCGCGCCATGATGCCCTGGATCACTGCCAACAAGCTGGTCGATCACACCAAAAACTAAGGGGCATGGGGGCGGGGTTCGGGGCAGGGCGTTTGGAGCGGCTGCGCCGCGACTTCCCCAGAATCCAGCCCTGCATCCAGCTCCTGAAACCTGACCTCTGACCCTCAAATGACACATCCCCTCATCGCCCGCGAGGGCTGGCTGGTTCTGCTGGCCGCGTTTGCGGCCGCATTGATCGCGACCTGGCTCATCGGCTACTGGTCGGTTCCATTCTGGATCTGGGCGGGGTTCGCGCTGCAGTTCTTTCGCGACCCGACGCGGGTGCCGCCGACCGACGCCGACGCGGTGATCTCGCCGGCCGACGGCCGCATCGTCGCGGTGGAGAAAGTCAGCGACCCCTACCTGGAACGCGAAGCGCTGAAAATCAGCGTGTTCATGAACGTCTTCAACGTGCACTCCAACAAGAGCCCGGTCGACGGCGAGGTCAAGGGACGCTGGTACACCCCGGGCAGCTTCGTCAACGCCGACCTCGCCAAGGCCTCAACCGAAAACGAGCGCAACGCGCTGTGGATCCAGAGCGCGCGCGGCGACGTCACCAGCGTGCAGATTGCCGGGCTGATCGCGCGGCGCATCCTGTGCTACGTGCGCACCGGCGACCGTCTGGTGCGCGGCCAGCGTTACGGCTTCATTCGTTTCGGCTCAAGGGTGGACGTCTATCTGCCGACCACGGCGCGCGCCGAAGTCTCGATCGGCCAGAAAGTGACCGGCGGACGTACCATACTGGCACGTTGGTAAGCCTGAAGCCCATGCCCGAATTCCTGCGCAAGTCTGAAACGGATCGCCCGCGGATGCGTGACCGCGGCATCTACCTGCTGCCCAACCTGTTCACCACCGGTGCGCTGTTTGCCGGCTTCTACGCCATCGTCCAGGCGATGAACGGGCAGTTCGAGTACGCCGCAGTGGCGATCTTCATCGCCATGGTGCTCGACGGCCTGGACGGCCGGGTCGCCCGCATGACCCACACGCAGAGCGCCTTTGGTGCCGAGTACGACAGCCTGTCCGACATGGTGTCGTTCGGCGTCGCCCCCGCGCTGGTGATCTACGAGTTCGCCCTGCAAGGCATGGGCAAGCTCGGCTGGATCGCCGCCTTCGTCTATTGCGCTGGCGCTGCCCTGCGGCTGGCGCGCTTCAACACCCAGCTCGACACCGTCACCGACAAACGCTTCTTCCAGGGGCTGCCCAGCCCGGCGGCGGCGGCGCTGATCGCGGGCTTCGTCTGGGTGATGGTCGAATACGGCATTGCGGGGCAGGACGTGCGCTGGCTGGCCGCGGTGATTGCGCTGTTCGGCGGGCTCACCATGGTCAGCAACTTCCGCTTCTACAGCGGCAAGGAAATCAACCTCAGGAAAAGCGTGCCGTTCTTCGTCATCCTGCTGGTGGTGCTGGCCTTCATCCTGGTGTCGACCAGCCCGCCCGAAGTGCTGTTCGGCGTGTTCGTGCTGTATGGCCTGTCGGGTTACGCCGATGCGCTGCGGCGGCTGATCCGCCGCGAAAAGGCGCCCCGGGCCGCGCACCCCTTGCCGGGCGACAAAAAATAGATAGAATTTGCATCATGTCTACCTGGTCGCAACCCTCCTTCCTTGCCTGTCTGTCGAGCGTTCTGTTCGGCAGCCTGCCGCTGCGCTGCGCGCGCGCACACTAAACCCCCCTCCCCCGCACTGCCCCGCGCCGCCAGCTTCTCGCGGCAACCCCTTTATAATGCGTCGGCCCGAGTCGACATCGACATCGCCCCGCCCCCCATGGAGCCCGCCATGAAAGACCGTTTATTCATTTTCGACACGACCTTGCGCGACGGCGAGCAAAGCCCCGGCGCGTCGATGACCAAGGACGAGAAGTTGCGCATTGCACGCCAGCTGGAAAAGCTCGGCGTCGACGTCATCGAGGCCGGGTTTGCTGCGGCCAGCCCGGGCGACGCCGAAGCCATTCACTCGATTGCCGAAACCATCCGGAATTCGACCATCTGCTCGCTGGCACGCGCCAACGAGCGCGACATCCACGCCGCGGGCGGCGCGATCAAGCCCGCCAAGTCGGGGCGCATCCACACCTTCATCGCCACCAGCTCGATCCACATGGAAAAGAAGCTGCGCATGCAGCCGGACCAGGTGGTCGAGGCGGCGGTAAAGGCGGTCAAGCTGGCGCTCGAGTACACCGACGACGTCGAGTTTTCGGCCGAGGACGCGGTGCGCTCCGAGATGGATTTCCTCGTTCGTATTTTCGACGAGGTGATCAAGGCCGGCGCCACGACGCTCAACGTGCCCGACACCGTCGGCTACAGCATTCCGGCCTTGTGGGGCGAGCGCATGAAGCAGCTGATCGAGCGCGTGCCGAATGCCGGCAAGGTGGTCTGGTCGACCCACTGCCACAACGACCTCGGCATGGCGGTGGCCAACTCGCTGGCCGCGGTGATGAACGGCGCGCGCCAGGTCGAATGCACCATCAACGGCCTCGGTGAGCGCGCCGGCAATGCCTCGCTGGAAGAGATCGTGATGGCGGTGCGCACCCGCAAGGACGTGTTCAACTGCGACACGCGAATCGACGCCACGCAGATCGTTCCCACCTCCAAGCTCGTCTCCACCATCACCGGCTACCCGGTGCAGCCGAACAAGGCCATCGTCGGCGCCAATGCGTTCGCCCACGAATC
>DASTEA010000102.1:0-30210 GCA_035710075.1 Thiobacillus sp. | reverse complement strand
CCCTGCTGGGCAGCCATGACGAAGTCGTCGAGGTGTCGCTGCCCTACTTCGGCGGCGACGAGCACAACGAACTGCTCGCCCGCAACCTGCCGGTCAAGGTCATCAGCGTCGGCGGCAAGGACGTGCGCATCGCCACCGTCTACGATCTGACGCTGGCCAACTACGGCGTCGACCGCGGCCTCGGCGGACCGAACATCCCCACCAGCTACGACGACGACGTGCCCTACACCCCGGCCTGGGCCGAGAAGCACTGCGGGGTGCCGCGCGCCGACATCATCACGGTGGCGCGCGAGTTCGCCGACAACGCCGACAAGACCCACGGCAAGTCCATGGTCATCCTCGGCGCGGCGCTGAACCACTGGTACCACAACGACATGATCTACCGCGGCATCATCAACATGCTGATGATGTGCGGCTGCATCGGCCAGTCGGGTGGCGGCTGGGCGCACTACGTGGGGCAGGAAAAACTGCGGCCGCAGACCGGCTGGGCGCCGCTGGCGTTCGGTCTCGACTGGCACCGGCCGTCGCGCCAGATGAACGGCACGTCGTACTTCTACGCCCACACCAGCCAGTGGCGCCACGAGAAGCTGGCGGCGTCGGAGATCCTGTCGCCCACCGCGAACAAGAATCTGGGCGATTACCGGCTGATCGACTTCAACGTGCGCGCCGAGCGCATGGGCTGGCTGCCGTCCGCGCCGCAACTGGAAACCAATCCGCTGGAGATCACCAAGGCCGCAGATGCCGCAGGAATCGACCCGGTCAAGTACGCGGTCGAGCAGATCAAGAGCGGCGCGCTCAAGTTCTCCTGCGAGGATCCGGACAACCCGAAGAACTTCCCGCGCAACCTGTTCGTCTGGCGCTCCAACCTGCTCGGTTCGTCGGGCAAGGGCCACGAGTATTTCCTCAAGTATCTCCTGGGCACCCAGAACGCCGTGCTGGGGCCGGACCTCGGCGAACTGGGCGAAGCCAAGCCGAAGGAAGTGGTGTGGCATGACAAGGGCGCCGAAGGCAAGCTCGACCTCCTGGTGACGCTCGACTTCCGCATGTCCACCACGTGCCTGTATTCCGACATCGTGCTGCCGTCGTCCACCTGGTACGAGAAGGACGACCTCAACACCTCGGACATGCACCCCTTCATCCACCCGCTGTCCGAAGCCGTGCAGCCGCTGTGGGAGTCGAAGTCCGACTGGGACATCTACAAGACCATCGCGAAGAAGTTTTCCGAACTCGCGGCGACCCATCTGGGGACGCAGAAGGATCTGGTGCTGACGCCGCTGATGCACGACACGCCGTCCGAACTGGGACAGAGCATGGCGGTGCGCGACTGGAAAAAAGGCGAGGTCGATGCCATCCCCGGCAAGACCATGCCGGCCATGACGGTGGTGACCCGCGACTACGGCGACACCTACAAGAAGTTCACCTCGCTGGGTCCGCTGTTGAGCAAGATCGGCAACGGCGGCAAGGGCATCAGCTGGAACACGGAAGACGAAGTGCAACAGCTGGCTGAGCTGAATTACACCGTCACCGAGGAGGGCATCAGCAAAGGCCTGCCGAAGATCGAGTCGGCCATCGACGCCTGCGAGGTCATCCTCATGCTGGCGCCGGAAACCAACGGCCAGGTGGCCGTGAAGGCCTGGGACGCGCTGTCGAAGATCACCGGACGCGACCACACGCACTTGGCCATCCCGCGCGAGGACGACAAGATCAGATTCCGCGACGTCGTGGCGCAGCCGCGCAAGATCATTTCCTCGCCCACCTGGTCGGGGCTGGAATCGGAGCACGTGTCGTACAACGCCGGTTACACCAACGTCCATGAGCTGATCCCATGGCGCACCCTCACCGGCCGCCAGCAGTTCTACCAGGATCACCAGTGGATGCTGGATTTCGGCGAGGGCCTGTGCGTGTACAAGCCGCCGGTCGACACCAAGACGATTGCGCCGATGCTGGGCAAGACGCCGAACGGCAACCACGAGCTGGTGTTGAACTGGATCACCCCGCACCAGAAGTGGGGCATCCACAGCACCTACACCGACAACCTGCGCATGCTGACGCTGTCGCGCGGCGGCCCCCATGTGTGGGTGTCCGAGATCGAGGCGAAGGAAGCCGGGCTGGTCGACAACGACTGGGTCGAGGTGTTCAACGTCAACGGCACGCTGACGGCGCGCGTAGTGGTCAGCCAGCGGGTGCCCAAGGGCATGTGCCTGATGTATCACGCACAGGAAAAGATCATCAACGTGCCGGGCGCGGAGGTGAGCGGCTTCCGCGGCGGCATCCACAACTCGGTGACACGCACCATCACCAAGCCCACGCACATGATCGGCGGCTATGCGCAGCTGGCCTACGGCTTCAACTACTACGGCACGGTCGGCTCCAACCGCGATGAATACGTGATCGTTCGCAAGATGAAGAAGGTGGACTGGATGGAAGGTCCGCTGGTCGAGCGCTGAGCAAGCAGGGTTTTGGGCGGTGTCTCCCGCTGCCCTCTCCCGCGTCACCTCTCTCCGACGCGGGTTTTTTATAGAACGACCCGGGGCACCGCCCTGGGTCAGGCAAGGAGTTAGAACATGAAAGTGCGTGCGCAAATTGCCATGGTGCTGAACCTCGACAAGTGCATCGGCTGCCACACCTGCTCGATCACCTGCAAGAACGTGTGGACCTCGCGTGAAGGCATGGAATACGTGTGGTTCAACAACGTCGAGTCGAAGCCCGGAATCGGCTATCCCAAGCAGTGGGAAAACCAGGACATCTGGAACGGCGGCTGGAAGCTCAAGGGCGACGGCAAGCTCGAGCCCCGCCAGGGCAGCCGGCTGAAAATCCTCGCCAACATCTTCGGCAACCCCAACCTGCCGGAGATCGACGACTACTACGAGCCCTTCACCTACGACTACCAGCACCTGCAGAAGGCCCCGCTGTCGCAGACGCCGCCTACCGCGCGCCCCATCTCCGCCATCACCGGCAAGAAGATGGACAAGATCAACTGGGGCCCCAACTGGGAAGACGACCTCGGCGGCGAGTTCTCCTCGCGCAGCCGCGACAAGAACTTCGACAACGTGCAGAAGGAAATGCACTCGACCTTCGAAAACACCTTCCTGATGTATCTGCCGCGGCTGTGCGAACACTGCCTTAACCCGACCTGCGTCGCCTCCTGCCCCTCCGGCTCGATCTACAAGCGCGAGGAGGACGGCATCGTCCTGGTCGACCAGGACAAGTGCCGCGGCTGGCGCATGTGCATCTCCGGCTGCCCCTACAAGAAGATCTATTTCAACTGGAAAAGCGGCAAGGCGGAAAAGTGCATCTTCTGCTATCCGCGCATCGAGGCGGGCCAGCCCACCGTGTGCTCGGAATCCTGCGTCGGCCGCATCCGCTACCTCGGCGTGATCCTGTATGACGCCGACCGCATCGAGGAAGCCGCCAGCGTGGCCGACGAGAAGGAGCTCTACGAGGCGCAGCTGAAGATTTTCCTCGACCCCAACGATCCTGCCGTCATCGCCGCCGCGCGCGCCGAAGGCGTCCCGGAAGCCTGGCTCGAGGCCGCGGTGAAGTCGCCGGTCTACAAGATGGCGATCGACTGGAAGATCGCCTTCCCGCTGCACCCGGAATACCGCACGCTGCCGATGGTGTGGTACGTGCCGCCGCTGTCGCCGATCCAGGCGGCAGCCGAGTCCGGCAAGATGGGGATGAACGGCATCATTCCCGACACCAAGTCGCTGCGCATCCCGATCACCTATCTCGCCAACCTCCTCACCGGCGGCAAGGAGCAACCAGTGGTCAGCGCGCTCGACCGCCTGCTGGCGATGCGTGCCTACATGCGGGGCAAGTCGGTGGAAGGCATTCCCAATACCGCCGCGCTCGATCAGGTGGGATTGACCTCGGCGCAGGCCGACGAGATGTACCGCTACCTGGCCATCGCCAACTACGAGGATCGTTTCGTCATCCCCAGCACCCACCGCGAAGAGGCCCTCAATACCTTCGAGGAAAAATCGAGCTGCGGCTTCACCTTCGGCAATGGCTGCTCGGATGGTGTTTCCAAAACGAGCCTGTTCGGCAACCGCAAAAATTCGGTACCGGTCGATCTGTCGCAACTGCACGTCAAGAAAATTACCGGTTAAGGAGCCCCACGATGAAAACCTTCAAAGTCATTTCGCTGCTGCTGTGCTACCCCGAGTCAGACTGGCTGGCGGCGCTGCCCGAACTGAACGACGCGCTGGCGGCCGAGGCCGATCTCAACGGCGATGCCGCTGTCCGGATGGCGCCGCTGTTCGCGCAGCTGCGGGAATCGGAACTGATCGCGCTGCAGGAAAACTACGTCGCCACGTTCGACCGCAACCCCTCGCATTCGCTGCATCTGTTCGAGCACATCCACGGCGAATCGCGCGACCGCGGCTCGGCAATGATCGATCTGCTGAACGAATACTGGAAGCACGACTTCGACGCCAGCGCCTCGGAGTTGCCGGATTACGTGCCGCTGTTCCTCGAATTCCTCTCGCAACTGCCGACCGACGAGGCGCTCGAGCTGCTGGGCGACGCCGTGCACGTGCTCGCCACCATCGGCCGCAAGCTCGACGCCAACGGCAGCCCCTACGCCACTGCGTTCCAGATACTGGAAGCGCTGTCACCGGTGGCGGCGCAGGAACTGGCCGAGCCTCCGGTGCGCGACATGGACGAGGCAATGGAGATGTTCGGCCCGTCGGTCGATGGCGTCGAGCCTTTGATGAATCCCGTCCCGCAGGTGTCGGTGGTGCAGATGCCGGCCTCGCGCCGCCAGGCCGCCGCCGCGACCGCGCATTGAATGCAATGACTTCTGGAGGATAGCAAAATGTCCTACTCGCAATATTTCCTGTTCGGGATCTATCCCTACATCGCCCTGTCGATCTTCCTGCTGGGCAGCCTGATCCGCTTCGACCGCGAGCAGTACACGTGGAAGAGCGATTCGTCGCAGATGCTCAAGCGCGGCCAGCTGCGGCTGGGCAGCAACCTCTTCCACATCGGCGTGCTGTTCCTGTTCTTCGGCCATTTGTTCGGCATGCTGACGCCGCACTTCGTCTATGAACCCTTCATCAGTTCGGGCGCCAAGCAGCTCATGGCCATGGTCACGGGCGGCATCGCGGGCCTGCTCGCCTTCATCGGCCTGACGCTGCTGCTGCACCGCCGGCTGACCGAGCCGCGCATCCGCGCCACCTCCAAAACCAGCGACATCCTGATCGTGCTGCTGCTGTGGCTGCAACTCCTGCTCGGCCTGGCGACCATCCCGCTGTCGGCGCAGCATCTGGACGGCAGCATGATGGTCCGGCTGGCCGAATGGGCCCAGCGCATCGTCACCTTCCGCGGCGGCGCAGTCGAATTGCTGGCAGGTGCGGGCTGGGTGTTCAAGACCCACCTGTTCCTCGGCATGACGATCTTCCTTGTTTTCCCGTTCACGCGTCTGGTGCATGTCTGGAGTGGCTTTGCCGCGACGACCTACGCGGTCCGCGCCTGGCAGCTCGTGCGTCCCCGTGGCTGACAAAATGAACTCATTCGATTGCGTCGCTCCTCCCCCGCAAGCGGGAGTGGGGGCGAACGCCAAGCCAAAACAGATTAAAGGAGACTGAAATGACGCATGTTGTCATCCTGGGTGCCGGCATCGCAGGCGTGTCCGCGGCCTACGCACTGAAAGCCAAACTGGGGCCGCGCGACGAAGTGACCGTGGTGTCCGACAAGCCCTACTTCCACTTCGTGCCATCCAACCCGTGGGTCGCCATGGGCTGGCGCGAGCGCTCCGACATTGCTTTCCCGATTGGGCCCTATCTCGAATCGCGCGGCATCAAGTTCATCCACAGCGCGGTCAAGCGAATTCAGCCCGACGTCATCCAGGTCGATCTGGAGAACGGCGACGTGCTGTTCTACGACATCCTGCTGATCGCCACCGGCGCGACCGGCATGACCGACGAGATCCCCGGCCTTGCCGAGCACACCCATTCGGTAATTCACATCGACGACGCCGAGCGCGCCCTGGCGGCGTATCGCGAATTCGTGCGCCATCCCGGACCCATCGTGGTGGGCGCGGCGCCGGGCGCCAGCGTGCTGGGGCCGCTCTACGAATACGCCTTCCTGGTCGACGCCGACCTCAAGCGGCGCAACATCCGCGAGCGGGTGTCGATCACCCTGGTGACCCCGGAACCCTGGCCCGGCCACCTCGGACTGGGGGGTGAAGGCGGCAGCCGCGGCGCGGTGACTGCCGCGCTGGTCGACACCAAAATCAGCGTGATCTGCAACGCGCGCACGGTGCGTATCGACCCGGACACCATCCACGTGGTCGAGATCGATGCCGCCGGCAACGAAAAGCAGACCCACGCCCTGCCCTATGCCTATTCGGTGTA
Organism: Thiobacillus sp.; assembly: GCA_035710075.1. Lineage (GTDB taxonomy): Bacteria > Pseudomonadota > Gammaproteobacteria > Burkholderiales > Thiobacillaceae > Thiobacillus. The sequence goes on along the minus strand of DASTEA010000102.1, from coordinate 23,854 downwards.
CTGGCCGGCTTTCGGCGGCGTGCCCGGGGTGCGTGCCTCAAACGGTCTGGTCAACGAGCGCGGCCTGGTGGTGGTCGACGAATATCTGCGCAACCCCGACTACCCCAACGTGTTTGCCATCGGTGCCTGCGTGGCGCAACCGGCGGTGGAAACAACCCCGGTACCGGTGGGTGCACCCGACTCGGTGTACTCGATTCAGAAGGCCGGCGAGATCGCGGTGCAGAACATCCTCGCCCTGATCGGCGAAGCGCCGTTGGCGAGCTACGAGCCGCAACACGCCAAGTGGCTGACGGACATGGGCCATACCGGTGCGGCCTATCTGTCGGAACCGCAGGTGCCGCTGCGCGACATCAACTGGATGCGCCAGGGGCGCTGGGTGCACCAGGCCAAGGTCGATTTCGAAAAATATTTCGTCAACAAGATCCGGCTGCAGCCTGCGGGCCAGGCCCCTTCGGCCGCATCCGGGATTGCCAGTGTGATGGGGCGGATCCTGGCCGGCACCAGCGGCGAGCGCACAGCCGCGCCCATGACACCCACATCGGTCGGCGGCAAGCCGCTGGAAATCCGCTTGCCGCAGGATCCCTGCCTCGAACTGCGGGCACTCGCCAAATCGCTGGGGCGCGAACCCAACGCGCTGGCCGCCGAACTGCTGGCCGCCGCGGTGTCCGACGCCAAATCCTGTCTGAACGATGCCGGGGTCGAGGCGATGGCGCTCTCGCGACGCGAGCTGCTGGTGGAAGAACTGCCGGAACGCCAGCCCGGTGTCGAGTTCCACGGCGGCGGGACTTGACACCCGTGAAAAATTTTTTTCAACAGGCTTGTATGCCGTCAGGAAAAAGTTAATAATTCATATTAAATACATCTTTGTATTTTTAGGTTTGTAAACATGTCATGGCACAGGAAGAAAAGATGATGTCCATCGATTTGCCAGAACGCGATGCAGAAGGCTATCTCGTCGAACCCGGCGACTGGAACGATGAGGTGGCCCAGGCCTTGGCCCAGGAAGAGAATATCCAGCTTAACGATGACCACTGGGACGTTATTCGCTTCATGCGCGACTACTTCGAGGAACACCAGGTCATCGCCGATGCCCGCTTCGTCATCAAGCACCTGGCCGGCCGCATGGGGAAAGACGCGCACAAGAAACTGTTCGAACTGTTCCCCTACGGCTACGTGAAGCAGGCCTGCAAGATTGCCGGCATGCGGCGCCCACGGGCGTGGAGCACAGGCTGATCGGGTTCGGCCCGGTCAAGTTTCAATCTGCAACAGTGATTTTTCATAAGGAGAGCATCGATGCTTCAAAAAATATTTGAAAAAAGCGAAAACAAAGCCGTCTTCATCACGGTACTGGCCTTCGTCGTTTTCCATTTCGGAGTGCTCTACCTCTTCAAGATCGTGTAGCCGTTCCGGATTCACGGTGAGGGAAACGCTCAGGGCGGCGTCGCTATCCGGGGCGGTTGTCATGCGCGTTTCCCACGCCGGGACTCTTTAAGCGCTATTAAGAGCTATATAGATGATTGAGCTTTGCGCAGCTGCCAGACCACATCCGGCTACAGAAGCCCTGAATAACGCTTGAAACAAAAGGACTGCATATGATCGAGCCTGTTGCGTTGAAAGACTTCTTCATCACATTTTTCTCTGCCGCCATGGTGATCATGGCAGGCGGCCTGTATGCCCTGCTGTTCGCTTACGCCCGCATCAAGGGTCGACCTCGCTTGATGCCGCTGGCCTACACCGCCTATCTTGGCCTGTTCGTCTCGGTGCTGACGCTGGCTTTTGCCGCCAATCTGTTCAACAGCGGTTTCTGGACCGTCATCGTCCTCCTCATGCTCATCGGTTATCTGCTCGCACCCCATGCCATCTGGCATTTGTGCGTCGGCACCCATCGGGAAGAAACCGACGAGGCCGAGACCATCAAAGCTTTTTCAACAGTAGTCGTTAAATCAAGGGAGGTATGACCATGTCACAAGATATCTGGTGGGCGTCCGAATCCTTTTGGCGGAAAAACGCCATCTGGATCACGGCAGGCTCCTTCATTGTCCTTATTTTTCTTACGTTCGACACGGTGAGCCAGATCACGGCGGGCGGCAAGCGGGTACCCGCCTACTCGACGATCAACCACCGGATCAGCTACGTGTTTGATGAGAAGCGCAACTTCCAGGTGCCGGTGATCGGCGTCGAAGAACCGCTGTTCGGCAAGATGCTGACCGAGGAGGAAGCGAAGGCCCTGGTCAGCCATGGCAAGCTCACCACCCAGGCAAAGAACTGCATGAACTGCCACACCCTGCTCGGCAACGGCGCCTACTATGCCCCCGACCTGACCAAGACGTGGCTCGATCCGTCCTGGGGCTCGAAGGACATACGCGAACAGCAGATGGTGGAGTTCCTGATGAACCCGCAGGACCGGCTGCACAACGGCCTGGGACGCAGGATGCCGAATCTGGGCATTACCGAGCCGGAAGCGCGCGCGACTGTCGCCTTTCTGAAGTGGATGTCGTCCATCGACACCAACGGCTTCCCGACCAACTTCACACCCATTGATCAGGAGAATTGAGATGACTGCATTGGGTAAACTCGACAGTGCCAACCTGAACGGGGGACAGAAGCTGGCGGTGAAGTATTTCACCGTCGCTGCTGCGCTGTTCGGCGCGCAAATCCTGTTCGGCATCCTGGCCGGCATGCAATACCTGAACCCGGACTTCCTGTTTGGCATCCTGGATTTTTCCGTCAACCGCATGGTGCACATCAATGCGATGATCGTCTGGCTGTTGTTCGGCTTTATCGGCTCGTCGTACTGGCTGCTGGAGGAAGAGTCCGGCGTCCCGGTTGTCGGCCTGAAGCTGGGTAATCTTGCCTTCTGGGTCCTGACCCTGGCCGTCATCGTCGTGGTGCTGGTCTATCTGCTGGTGCAGATCGGCGATGGCACGCATACCTCGATCTGGCTGATCAACGAGGGCCGCGAGTACATCGAGGCGCCGCGCTGGGCGGATATCGGCATCGTCGTCTGCGTGCTGGTGTTCTTCTACAACGTCGCTGCCACCTTCACCAAAGGCCGCTTCACCGGTGTCGGCGGCGTGCTGGTGCTCGACCTGGTCGCCCTGGCTGGCATTTACCTGGCTGGCATGTACTACACCCCCAACATCTCCATGGACCAACATTGGTGGTGGTGGGTGATCCACCTCTGGGTGGAAGCAACCTGGGAAGTGCTGGTCGGCTGTCTGATGGCCTTCGGTCTGATGAAGACCCTGAACGTGCGCCGCAAAATCGTCGAGACCTGGCTGTATATCGAAGTTGCACTGATGTTCGGTTCCGGCATTCTCGGCCTCGGCCACCACTATTTCTGGATCGGTACCCCGGAATACTGGTTCACCATCGGCGGCTTCTTCTCCGCGCTGGAACCCATCCCGCTGGTCGCCATGGTGGTGCATGCGGTGTTCGACGCCGGCCATCACAAGCTGAGGAGCACCAATAACCCGGCCCTGGCCTGGATCATCGCGCAAGCCTTTGGCAACTTCTTCGGCGCCGGGGTGTGGGGCTTCATGCACACCCTGCCGCAGATCAACCTGTACACCCACGGCACCCAGTGGACCGCCTCGCACGGCCATTTCGCCTTCTTCGGCGCCTACGTCACCATGGTCATCGCCTACTTCTATCTTGCGATCCAGAAGTGGCGCGGCGGCGTGTACATGAGCGGCAACGTGATCGGCGCCTGGAAATGGAAATGGGCGCTCGCCCTGCTGCATATCGGCATGATCATGATGACCATGGCCCTGCTGATCTCGGGCTACGAGCAATCGCAGATCGAGCGCGCCATCGGCGGCTCCGATTGGGTGGCTTACTTTGCCGCGCAATCCCATCGATGGTTCGTGCAGGGCATGCAATGGCGTCAGATCGGTGGCTACATATTCGCCGCCGGCTTCGTGCTGCTGGTGTGGGACCTGCTGACCATCGGCAAACGCGAAACGCGACCCTCGCAGAGCCCTTCTACTGTTGAGTAACACCCCCTTCCCCGCGAACAGCGGGGAAGGATTCATCACCCTTCACACTATTTCGAATCTGGAGGCAACATGAACACTTCAACAAAATATTCCCTGGCCGCCGTGGCAAGCCTGTCCCTGGCGATGTCGATGGCCTTTGCGGCGGAACCCGCTGCCCCGGGCACTCCGGAGGGAACCTACATTCAAGGGGGCGGCTCCTCGCTGGCAGGGAAGGCCGGGGAGGACATGTATCAGTCGATCGACCCCGACGCCCCCCCCATGACCAAGGCCGAGTTCGATCAGGCCCGGCAGATCTACTTCGACCGCTGCGCGGGCTGCCACGGCGTGCTGCGCAAGGGCGCCACCGGCAAGCCGCTGCTGCCCAAGGACATGCAGAAGCTGGGCACCGAGGGCCTGAAGGTCTTCGTCCATTACGGCACGCCAGGCGGCATGCCCGGCTTTGGTACCGCCAACGAATTGACCGAGAAGGAAGTCGAGGTCATGGCGCGCTACATCCAGCAGACCCCGCCGACTCCGCCCGAATGGGGCATGAAGGAAATGCGGGCGAGCTGGAAAGTGATCGTGCCGGTGGACAAACGGCCGAAGAAGCAGATGAACAAACTTGACCTGCCCAACCTGTTCTCGGTGACGCTGCGTGACTCCGGCGAGGTCGCGCTGATCGACGGCGACAGCAAGAAGATCGTCTCCGTTCTCAAGACCGGTTTTGCCGTGCATATCTCGCGCCTGTCCAAGTCCGGACGCTATCTCTACACCACCGGTCGCGACGGTCTCATCAACCTGATCGACCTGTGGATGGAAACCCCGCAGACCGTGGCCACCATCCGCACCGGGTCGGACGCGCGCTCCATCGATACGTCCAAGTACAAGGGCTATGAAGACAAGCTCGCCATCGCCGGCACCTACTGGCCGCCGGCGTACGTGCTGATGGACGGGCCGACCCTGGAGCCGCTCAAGATCATGTCCACCCGCGGCTATACCTACGACGAGCAGGAATTCCATCCCGAACCGCGCGTCGCCTCGATCGTCGCCTCGCACATCAAGCCCGAATTCGTGGTCAACGTGAAGGAAACCGGCAAGGTCCTGCTGGTGGATTACTCCGACATCAAGAACCTGAAGACCACCGAGATCGAGGCCGAGCGCTTCCTGCACGACGGCGGATGGGACTCGTCGAAGCGCTACTTCATGGTCGCGGCCAACATGCGCGATACCGTTTCCGTGGTCGACACCAAGGAGGGCAAGCTGGCCGCCAACGTCAAGGTCGGCAGCAAGCCTCACCCCGGCCGTGGCGCCAACTGGAACGATGTGAAGTATGGTCCGGTTTGGGCCACTGGCCACCTCGGCGACGATACCGTCGCGGTGATCGGAACCGACCCGAAGAAACACAAAGCGAATGCCTGGAAAGTGGTGCGCTCGCTGAAGAACCACGGCAGCGGCAGCCTGTTCATCAAGACCCATCCGAAGTCGAGCAACCTGTGGGTGGATGCCGCGCTGTCGCCGGAAGACGAAATCCAGCAATCGGTGTCGGTGTTCGACCTGAAGAACCTCGACAAGCCGGCACAGGTGATCAACCTCGCCAAGCTGGCCGGCATCAGCAAGGGCCGCGTCGCGCATCCGGAATACAACCGCGCCGGCAACGAGGTGTGGTTCTCGGTGTGGGGACCGAAGGATGGTGAATCGGCCATCGTCGTCATGGATGACAAGACGCGCAAGCTGAAGGCAGTGATCAAGGACAAGCGCCTGATCACCCCCACCGGCAAGTTCAACGTCTACAACACCCAGCACGACGTGTATTAAGGGAAGTGTCCCGCCCGGCTGCGGCCGGGCGGGTTTGCACGCTGCCCTGCATCAGGACGGCGCGCAAACCCGAAAGGAAATAAATGCAACGGCACGCTCGCGGCACCGGCATTTCGACTGGCGAAGCTTCAATTAACGCCGAATCCAGCCCCCGGCCATTGCTTTCGTTCCTGCTTGATCTCGGCGTCATCGCAACATTCGCCGTTGCCATGCTGGCGCTGATTGCGATGGTCAATCCGGCGCTGGCCGATGTGCCGACCCACGCGCCCTCCTCCGAACGCCAACTCGAACTCACCCGGTTCGTGCGCCAGGAATGCGGTTTCTGCCACGGCCTCAAGCTCACTGGTGGGCTCGGGTCACCACTCACCGCGCAAGCGCTGGCCGGCAAATCACCCGAGGCGCTGGAAGCCGCCATTCTTTACGGCCTTACCGGCACCGCCATGCCAGGCTGGACGCCGTATCTGAGCGAGGCCGACGTGGCATGGATTGTGGCTATGCTCTTGGAAGGATTTCCCGAATGAGCCCACAACTCCCCGCACTTTGCACAACCTACTTGTCGCGGTTTGCCATGGGCATCGCCCTTTTTGCACTGGCCCAGACCGCACCCGCGCAGGAATTGCGCGGCAGCGGCGATCTCGGCCTGGTCATCGAACGCGCCAGCGGCAGCGTGCAGTTGCTCGACACCACCCGGAAGACTGCACTGCAAAGAGTCGAGGGACTGGGCGATCTGTCACATGCTTCCACCGTATTTTCACGCGACGCGCGCTACGCCTACGTGTTCGGCCGCGACGGTGGGTTGAGCAAAATCGACCTGCTTACCGGCAAGATCGTCAAGCGCATCATCCAGTCCGGCAACAGCATCGGCGGCGCCATCTCGCAGGACGGCAGCATCATCGCCGCGGCCAATTACACGCCGGGAGGCGTCAAGTTCTTCGATAGCGAAACGCTGGAACTGTTGAGCGAGATTCCTGCCCGCTCCGAAGTCACCGGCACGCTCTCCAAAGTCATCGGCCTGGAAGACGCCGCCGGCAACCGCTTCACCTTCAGCCTGTTCGAGGCCGGTGAAATCTGGCAAGCGGACCTGTCGAACGACCCGAAGAATCCGAAAATCACCCGCCACACAGGCATCGGCAAGGAACCCTACGACGCACTGGTTACCAGCGACGGCCGCTGGTACGTGGCCGGCCTGTTCGGCGAGGACGGCATCGCCGTGCTCGACCTGTGGCATCCGGAACGCGGGGTCAAACGGGCCTTGCCGGATTACGGCAAGGGCGAGCAAAAGCTGCCTGTCTACAAGATGCCGCACCTGGAAACCTGGGCGGTGGCCGGCAACCTGGCCTTCATCCCCGGCGTCGGCCGCCACGAAGTGGTGCTGGTGGACATTTCCACTTGGCAGAAGGTCGGCACGATTCCCGTCGCCGGTCAGCCAGTGTTCGTGATGGCCGAGCCAACCGGTCGCCGACTCTGGGTCAATTTCGCCTTCCCGCACTACGACACGGTGCAGGTGATTGACATCGAAAGCCGCCAGATCGTGCACACCATGAAACCCGGCAAAGCTGTTTTGCACATGGAGTTCACGCCGCGCGGCGAGCATGTCTGGATCTCGGTGCGTGACGAAAACCGCATCCAGATCCACGACACCGCCAGCTTCGAAAAGATTGCGGAAATTCAGGCGCAAGCGCCCAGCGGCATCTTCTTTTCGTCCCGCGCCCATCGGTTTGGACTATGAACAAGCACCTCGACCCCATCGACTTCAGCCTGGTCAACGACTGGCAGCGCGGGTTCCCGCTGGTAAGCAATCCCTTTGCGGAACTGGCGCACAGCGTGGGCCTGCCGGAAGCAGGGGTCATTGCCCGTCTGAAGAAACTGGCTGAAGACGGCACGGTCTCCCGCATCGGGGCCGTGTTCAGGCCGCACGCCCTGGGCTGGAGCACGCTGGCCGCCGTTTCGGCTCCGGAAGACCGGATCGAAGCCGTGGCACAAATCATCAACGGCTATCCCGAAGTCAATCACAATTACGAACGCGAGCACGCGTTCAACCTCTGGTTCGTCGCCACCGCGCCGAGCCGCGAGAAGATCGCCCGGGTGCTGACGGAAATCGGCCGCGCGGCGGGCAGCACCGTGCTCGACCTGCCGATGCTGGAAAACTTCCACATCGACCTCGGCTTCGATCTGCGCAGCCAAAGTCATTCCCGCCGCCCCCACCTCGATCCGATCCGGAGCGAGCGTGAAAGCATCACCCCGCCCAGTCTCGAATCCGCCGACTACGCACTGACTGCCGCGCTGGAAGGTGGCCTCACGCTCACCCCCCGCCCCTATGCCCTGCTGGCCGCGAAATTAGGCGTCAGCGAAGAAGCCATCCTCGCGCGTCTCGCCCGCCTGCTGGAACTTGGCGTCATCCGCCGCTTCGGCGTCGTGGTTCGCCACCGCGAACTGGGGTACGCCGCCAACGCCATGGTGGTGTGGGACGTGCCCGATGCGGCGGTCTCGGAAGTCGGCCGGCTGCTGGCGGAGCAAAGCGCCGTCACGCTGTGCTACCGGCGGCCGCGCCGGCTGCCGGATTGGTGCTACAACCTGTTTTCGATGGTGCATGGCCAGAATCGTCAGGCGGTGTTGGCGGAAATCGCGCGCATGCGCAACGAGCTGGGCCTGGAACATCTTCCCTGCCAGCCGCTGTTCTCGCGTCGCCGCTTCAAGCAATGCGGCGCACGCTATTCCGGGTTGGTGCAAGCCGCATGAGCCGAATCGCCGCTCCGCGCGCAGCCAACCCCACCCAAGCCAGTCCAAGCCGGGACGCCCCGCAAGAACCAGTATTGAGTGAGACCGATCGCCGCCTGATCAATGCGTTCCAGGGCGGCTTCCCGATCTGCGAGCGCCCATTCCAGGTCGCCGCCGAAACCTTGGGCCTGGATGAGGCCACGTTGATCGCGCGTATCGATGCGCTGTTGAAAGCCGGCGTGCTAACCCGCTTCGGCCCGCTGTTCAACGCCGAACGCATGGGCGGCGTCAACGTCCTGGCGGCGATGTCAGTGCCGGCGGCCGAGTTCGACAACATCGTCGAATTCGTCAATGCACAACCGGAAATTGCCCATAACTACCGGCGCGAACATGCACTGAATCTGTGGTTCGTTGGCGCAGCGGAAACGCCGGAAAAGGTCGAGGCCGCCTTTGCCTTTATCGAGTCGGTGAGCGGATTGCCGGTCTACCGTTTCCCGAAGGAACGTGAGTTCTTTGTCGAATTGATATTGGAGGCATGAAGCGGGAGCCATGATGGATTCCGTCGATTTCGCTCTCGTCGCCGCCTGTCAGGCCGGCTTGCCGCTGACGCCGCGCCCCTACCACGCAATGGCGGAGCAGCTCGGTCTGGGCGCAGAGGAGGTCATGGCGCGCATGCAAGCGATGATGCAAGCCGGCGTCATCCGCCGCATTGGTGTGGTGCCCAACCACTATGCGCTGGGTTATACGGCGAACGGCATGACCGTGTGGGACGTCGCCGACGAGCACGTAGATGCGCTCGGCGAGGCGGTTGGCCGACTGCCCTTCGTCAGCCATTGTTATTGCCGCCCTCGCCATCTGCCGCTGTGGCCGTACAACCTGTTCGCGATGGTGCATGCCAAGAGCCGCGGGCAGGCACAAGCGTATGCCGACCAGATTGGCGACTTGCTGGGCGTCGCCTGCCGCCAGTCCGACATTCTTTACAGCAGCCGCATGTTGAAGAAAACCGGCCTGCGCATCGCCGATTAACCGTCAACGAACCGAGGGCTTGATCTCATGTTTCGTGTCACCCAATTCATGCAGGAAGTCGCCCAACCGACGCCGCTCGGACCGAAACGCAACCCACCCGGCCCGGTCGTGATCTGGAATCTCATACGGCGCTGCAATCTCACCTGCAAACATTGCTATTCGATCTCGGCGGACAAGGATTTCAGTGGCGAGTTGAGTACCGACGAAGTCTTCAGCGTAATGGACGACCTCAAGGCCTTTCACGTGCCAGTGCTGATTCTGTCCGGCGGCGAACCGTTGCTGCGGCCGGACATCTTCGACATCGCCAGACGCGCCAAGGGAATGGGGTTTTACGTTGGCCTGTCGTCCAACGGCACGCTGGTGAACGAGGCCAACGTCGCTGCCATCGCCGACGTCGGCTTTGACTACGTCGGCATCAGCCTGGACGGACTGCGCGAGACGCATGACCGTTTCCGCCGCAAGGAAGGCTCTTTCGATGCTGCCCTCAATGGCTTGCGCCTGTGCCGCGACGCCGGCGCCAAGGTCGGCATGCGCTTCACACTGACGCAGGACAACGCGCACGATTTTCCAGCCCTGCTCAACCTGATGGAAACCGAACGCATCGACAAGTTCTATCTGTCGCACCTCAACTACGCCGGGCGTGGCAATAGGAACCGCAAGGACGACGCGCATTTCCGCACCACGCGCGACGCGCTCGATCTGCTTTTTGATCGCTGCTGGCGGCATGTCCAGACCGGACAGCCGAGGGAATTCGTCACCGGCAACAACGACGCAGACGGCGTCTATCTCCTGGATTGGGCGCGCCGCCGTTTCCCGGATCGCGCCGAACACATCCATCGAAAACTCACGCAATGGGGCGGCAACGCATCCGGCGTGAACATCGCCAACATCGATAACCTGGGCACGGTCCATCCCGACACCATGTGGTGGGATTACCCGTTGGGAAACGTGCGCGAACGGCCATTCTCGGAAATCTGGATGGACACCTCAGACCCGCTGATGGCCGGCTTGAAGAGCTCACAGCGTCCAGTGCAAGGCCGTTGTGCCGACTGCGCGCACCGCGCCATCTGCAACGGCAACACGCGCGTACGCGCCTGGCAGACCACGAAAAATTTCTGGGCCGAAGACCCAGGCTGTTATCTGACGGACGATGAAATCGGCATCACCAAACACCAACTTATCAAGGCTTGATCATGACCTTATTGGGTAAGGTGCGCCGTACGCACCACAGGATCGGTGTGCACAGCGTCTCCTACGCGCTCGCATTGCTGCTCGCTGGCGGCCACGTCCATGCCGGCGCGGACCCGGAAAAACTCTACGAAACCCATTGCCTGTCCTGCCACGCGCCGAACCGACTGGGCGGCATGGGGCCGGCCTTGCTGCCGGACTCGCTGGCACGGCTGAAGCGGCCGGATGCCGCCAAAGCCATCGCCGAGGGCCTGCCGGCGACACAGATGCCGGCATTCAACACCCTGCTGCAAGCGGACGAGATCGAAGCGCTGGCAGAATGGATCTATACGCCGCCGAAACTGCCGCCAATGTGGGATGCCGGCGACATCACTGCCTCCCACATCATCAACCTCGATGCCGTCAACCTGCCGGCCAAACCGGTGTTCAAGGCCGATCCGATGAATGTGACGCTGGTCGTCGAACACGGCGACCATCACATCACGGTGCTGGACGGCGACGTGATGGAGCCGATCGCCCGCTTCACCACCCGCTTCGCGCTGCATGGCGGCCCCAAGTTCACCCACGACGGCCGCTTCGTTTATTGGGCCAGCCGCGATGGCTGGATCACCAAGTTCGACCTGTGGAACCTGAAGGTGGTCGCGGAAACGCGCGCCGGCATCAACACCCGCAACCTGGCTGTCTCCTCCGACGGCAAAGTGGTCATGGTCGCCAACTACCTGCCGCATAGCCTGGTGGCGCTGGACGGCAAGGATTTGTCGCTGATCAAGGTGATTCCGGTGGTCGGCAGTACAGGCAAAACCTCACGCGTCTCCGCTGTCTACGACGCCCGCCCGCGCAACAGCTTCATCGCGGCGCTGAAGGACATCCCCGAAGTATGGGAAATCCCCTACGACGGTCGCCCGGTCTACAAGGGCCTGGTGCACGACTACCAGTTCAAGGAAGCGATCCCCGAGCCCGGCCCGCTGCCGGCGCGGAAAATCGTGCTCGACGACTATCTCGACGACTTCTTCTTCGACCAAAACTACGACTACATCCTCGGTGCCTCGCGCACGAGCCCCAAGGGCCAAATCATCCACCTGGGCGCCGGGCGCAAGATCGCCGATCTGAACCTGGCCGGCATGCCGCATCTGGGCTCCGGCATTACCTGGGACTGGCGGGATGCGGCAGGCAAAACGCATCGCGTGATGGCTTCGCCCAATTTGAAAGACGGTCTGATTTCGGTGATCGACATGAAAACCTGGAAGACCCTCAAGACCATCCCCACGCTCGGCCCCGGCTTTTTCCTGCGCGGCCACGAAAATTCACCCTACGTCTGGGCCGACGTATTCAGCGGCCCGAACAAGGACGCCATGCACGTCATCGACAAGCAGAAACTGGAGATCGTCGCCACGCTGCGCCCGGAACCCGGCAAGACCTCGATGCACGTGGAATTCGACCGCTACGGCAAATACGCGCTGGTGTCGCTGTGGGAAATGGACGGCGCGCTGATCGTCTACGACGCGCAGACCTTGAAGGAGATCAAGCGCCTGCCGATGAAGCGCCCGGTCGGCAAATACAATGTGTGGAACAAGACCCGGCTGTCGGAGGGAACCAGCCATTGAACTTAATCAATACCCGATCATGCGGCACATTGAAAACCACGGAGCCCCCTGCGAAGATGGATCAGCGGATCAAAGCAACAGGCAAGCTTCTGATGGTCGCCGCCTGCATGGCGGGGCCCCTCAACGCGGCCGAAATCACCGAGAGCGGCGACCCGGTCGAGCTGGATGTCGTGGTCGTCACGGCAACCCGGTCGGCGCAGTCGCTGGCCGATGCACCGGCTGCCGTGACCGTCGTCGATGAAAAGAAAATCGAGTCGAAAAATGTCTCCCGCCTGGGCGATGCGCTCGACCAGGTGCCCAGCCTGTATCTGCAGAATGGCGCATTCGGCGGTTCGCAAGGCACCTCCGGGACGAGCGGCATGTCGCTGCGCGGCATCGACCAGAGCAGAACCTTGATCCTGTTGGACGGCCAGCCCATTCAGGACGCCAGCTCGGGCAAGGTGAACTGGCGGATTCCCTTCACCGAGGACATCGAGCGCATCGAGGTCGTCCCCGGCGCGTTCTCGTCGCTCTACGGCAGCAATGCCATTGGCGGCGTCATCAACATCATCACCAAGCAACCCGATAAACGCGAATTCAGCGTCAACCTGAAAAAGGGCTGGAATGATTTGAGCGGCGAGGATGGCAGTATCTATTTCCGCGACACGCTGGAAAGCGGCTTGGGGATCGTCGCCGGGGCGGGCTATCAAAAGCGCGACAGTTTCGTCAACGATTTCGTCGTCAAGACGCCCGCTGGAGCGGCCGGAACCTCAGTCACAGGCGGACACGCGACCACCACCCGCGAGGGCGACCCTGCCTATCTCGTCGGCGACAAGGGCACGACGCCCTGGACCTCGGCCCATGGCATCCTCAAGCTGTCCTACAAGCTCGACGCCCGCGACAGGGTATTTGGCGGCGTAAGCTATCAGGAAACAGACCAGGACTACACCACCTTCAACACCTATCTGCGGAACGCCGCGACGGGTCTGCCGGTCTCGAGCGGGCCTGTCAATATTAATAATGAGCAGTATGCCCGTCTGTCGCTGTTCGATTTCGTCAACAACTCACCGCTTTATGAATCAGCCACCCGCTATTTTGTCGGCTACGAGGGAACGGTAGGAAAGGACAAACTGCTGAAGGTCGACCTCGCCTCGATCGATCGCGAGTATTACTTCAGCTTCGTCAACCCCCGCGACGCTGCGGCCACCTTGGACAGTGGGCAGGGCACGCTTACCGACACGCCGAATACCGGCCTCGACGGCACCGTTCAGCTGAGCTTCCCGGTGCGCGACAAGCAGTTCTGGGTGACCGGCCTGGCGCTCCACCGTGATGAGGCGAACCAGAAAGTCCATGAGCTGACCAACTGGCGCGATCCGGATACGCGAACGACCTTGAACAATGAGTTCAACGGCACGTCGACCACGATTTCCCTTTTTGCCCAGGACGAAATCACGATCACCGACACGTTGAAGACTTACCTGGGCGGGCGCTGGGACTACTGGGAAACCGAGGGGGATGTTTTCAATACCGACATCAGGCTGCCCACTTCGGTCTTTCCAAGCCGCAGCGATTCTGCCTTCAGCCCAAAAGCCTCTCTGGTCTACAAACCCGTTGAAGCCGCGACCCTGCGCGCCTCCTACGGTCGTTCCTTCCGTGCTCCCGCCAACCTGGATCTCTACTCGGCCGCGTTCAGTCGTAACCGCATCACCTACAACAATCCCGATCTAGAGCCCGAGACCGGAACGACATGGGAAGTGGGCGGGGAATGGCGGTTCACGAGCTCGACCCAAGTGGGCCTGACAGTGTACGAGACCCGGCTCAAGGACCTGATTTATCTCGATCAGGTCGAAGAACTGAGCCCCGATGGCCTAGCCCAATCCTTCCGCATCAACGCCGGCAAGGCGCGGGTTCGCGGCGTCGAACTCACGGCGCGGACCCGTCTGACCAAATGGCTGGAGCTCGACGCCAACTATGCCTGGATCGATTCAGAGATGCTGAAAAATGATGCCGACCCTTCCAGCGTGGGCAAGCGCTTGACCAATTCGCCCGAGCACATCGCCGGCATCGGGCTGACCGCACGGCATGGGCCCTGGACCGGCACGCTGAACGCGCGCTACGTGAGCCACGTGTTCTTCACCGCCGCAAATACCGATGTGGTCGAAGGCGTGCCGGGCAGCTACGACGCCTATACACTGGTCAACGCCAAGGCGGGCTATGCCTTCTCCAAGACCGTGAAAGCTTCGCTGGCCATCAACAACCTGCTGGATGAAGAAGCCTATTCCTTCTTCCTGCTGCCGGGCCGCAGTGCGGTCGCCGAACTGGATTTCTCTTTCTAATTGTCTATGTCCTCAACGCTCAACCCACCCAGTCGCCCCGCAGGATTCGCCCCGTTTGCCCTCGGCTTCCGGCCTTTTTTCCTTGCAGCCGGATTGTTCGCCATCGTGCTGATGGGGCTCTGGCTTGCCGTCCTGCTGGGCAGGATGACAACCGGGCCGCTGGCCCCTTCCGTCTGGCACGGCCATGAAATGCTGTTCGGCTTCGCCGTGGCGGTGATCGCCGGCTTCCTGCTCACCGCGGCGCAGAACTGGACCGGGCTACGCATGCCGTCGGGCCCGCCACTGGCTGCACTGTTCCTGCTGTGGCTGGCGGGGCGACTGGGATTTCTGGTTCCGGGCCTGCCGGCGCAACTGGTCGCGCTGGTCGACCTGGCTTTTCTGCCGGTGCTGGCGCTGGTGCTAGCCTGGCCCATCATCAAGACAAAGCAGCTGCACAACTACCCCTTCCCCATCATGCTGCTGGCGCTCACCGCAGCCAATGCGCTGGTGCATGGGGAAGCGTTCGGCTGGACCGCGATGACCGCCAGTACCGGCCTGCATCTGGCGGCCTACGTGGTGGTGACGATGATCGTGGTGATGAGCGGACGGGTGATTCCCAGCTTCACCGACAACAAGCTGCACACCCACGCGAGGCGCTGGAAAGCCATCGAATTCCTGGCGCCGGCGGCCACCCTCGGCGCACTGATCGCCGCGCTAGTCGTGCCCTATTCGCTGGCCACCGCCCTGCTCGCGGCGATTGCGGCGGCCGCGCATGCCGTCCGGCTGGCGGGCTGGTACACGAATAAATTCTGGTCGGTGCCCTTGCTGTGGATCCTGCATCTGGGCTATGCCTGGATCGCGCTCGGCTTCGCGCTGCTTGCGCTGTCGGCAGCGGGCGTGAGCACTGCAGCCGGTGCCTCGCTGCATGCCTTCACCACCGGTGGCATCGGGGTGCTGACGCTGGGCATGATGGCGCGGGTGTCGCTTGGCCATACCGGACGCTTGCTCGAGCCGCCGCCTGTGATGCGGTATGCCTTCGTGGCGATCAATCTCGCGGCGCTGGTGCGCGTCGCGCTGCCGCTCTTTTTCCCCACCGCCTATGCTCAGGGGATGACCGTTTCCGGATTGATCTGGGTGGCCGCGTTCAGTCTGTTCGTGGTGGTGTATGCCCCCATGCTGCTGCGCCCGCGGGTCGACGGCAAGCCGGGCTGACGTACCGCCGCCGATGTAAAGCGTTTCCGTGTGCCGGTTTTTTCAAACCGGAACGCGCAGTACCAGCACCCATGCAACCCAACATCAAAGGAGATCAAACATGTCTCCGAAGCCACGCTCTACCAACGTCTCGGTGCGAACGTCATGAAAATGAGGCCAGACCGTTGGGACTGGAATCATGCGCTGGCGCTGCTTCTTGTGCTGGCAGTGCATGGCGCCGTGCTCTACGGCCTGTCGAGCGTTCGCGTGATTCCGCACCCGTCTGAAGCGGTGACCCTGTTCGTGACCCTGATCAGCCCCCCGCAACCGCAGCCGTCAAGCGCACCGCCGACCCCAGCGTCCGTGCAAGCCAAGCGAGCCAGGCCGCCCGAGCCGCCCAGACAGCCCAAACCCGTCGAGCGCGAAGCGCCGCGCCCGGCCGAGCCGCCGCATTACCACCTGGCAACGGAGGCGCCGGTGGTGTCGCCGACCGAAGCGACGGAACTGCGGCCCCCGTCCGAGCCGGCGATCGACGCACCCGAATCCGGTGCGTCGGATGCGCAGTCATCCCCATCCCAGATTGCCGGGCCGGTGAGCCTGGCCTCGGACCTGGCCCTGGTCTGCCCCGTCCGCACGCCGCCGCCCTATCCCTCCGTGTCGCGCCGCCTGGGTGAAACCGGAAAAGCCGTGCTGCAGGTGGAACTCGACGAAACCGGGCGCGTGACTGCGGCGAAAGTGATCACCAGCAGCGGCCACCCACGCCTCGACTCAGCCGCGCTCGCCGCTGTCAAATCCTGGCGCTGCCAGCCGGCACAACGCGAGGGGCAGGCTGTGCGTGCGGTGGCGCTGCAGCCATTCGAATTCACCCTGGAAGGACGCTGACTCATGGAAAACGGTTTGGGCTTTGCCCACTTCCTGTCGCAGACCGATACGCTCGGGCGCATCGTGTTGCTGCTGCTGCTCGGGCTTTCGGTGGCGAGCTGGTACCTGATCGTGACCAAGTCACTGGCGAACTATCAGGCCGGGCGCCGCGCCGGGGCCTTTCTCGAACAGTTCTGGGCGGCCGAATCGCTGCAGGCCATGCGCAATGCACTGCGGCAGCAGCCGCGCGACAACGCGTTTGCCGAACTGGCCTACCAGGCGCTCGAAGCCGCCGACAACAACCAGCACGGCGTGCACAAGCTGGCTGCGGCCGGCGGGCTGGGCGAATTTCTCACCCGCGTCCTGCGCAACGGCATCGACCAGGAAGCGTCCCGAGTCGAGCAAGGCCTCACCGTGATGGCTTCGGCCGGCTCCGCGTCGCCCTACATCGGTTTGTTCGGCACCGTCTGGGGGATCTACCACGCGCTGGTCAACATCGGCATATCGGGCCAGGGCACGCTGGACAAGGTCTCCGGCCCGGTCGGCGAGGCGCTCATCATGACCGCCCTCGGCCTCGCGGTCGCCATTCCCGCAGTGCTGGCCTACAACGGATTCACCCGCCGCAACCGGGTCTGGCTGGCCCGGCTCGATGCCTTCGCGTATGACCTGTATGCCCTCCTCACCGTGGGCGAAAAGGCCGGCAGCCCGGCGGCAGAAGGACGCTCGCTGCACGCGCCGCAGCCGGAACCGCGCGCAAGCACCAAGGGGTAAGACGATGGCCATGGGAAGTTTCGACCCGCGCAGCCATCAGGGTCCGATGGCGGAAATCAACGTCATCCCGCTGGTGGATGTGATGCTGGTGCTGCTGGTGATTTTCATCATCACCGCGCCGCTGCTCACCCACTCCGTCAAGATCGATCTGCCCAAGGCCAGCAGTGCGCCCAACATCACCCAGCCCGAGCATATCGAGTTCGGCATTCGTGAGAATGGCGATCTGTTCTGGAGCGGCGAGAAGGTGACGCAGGAACAGCTGGCGTCACGTTTTGCCGCCGAGGCAAGCAAGCAGCCGCAGCCTGAACTGCATATTCGTGCCGACCGCCATGCGTACTACGAAACGGTGGCCCAGGTGATGTCGGCCGCCGCGAAAGCGGGCCTGTTGCGCATCGGATTCGTCACCGACCCGAAGCAGCCGGAGTAAGCTCCGGCGGTTTTATTGCTGCTCGCGCGCCTGATCCGCGGCGCGATCCGGGCGCGAATCCTGCGGACGCTCCGAATCCAGCGGCAATTTGCGAACCGGCGGAAACTCGGGCCGCGGGCGCATCGGCGTCGTGCTCGTCAACCAGTACACCCAGGCCAGACTGGCGAGGACCAGCACGATGATGATCAGCGGGCCTTTCGGGGGACGCCGCTTCGGCCGGGATGGGGATGAGTCGTCAGGTTTCATATTCATGGTGTCGTTGGCGCCGTGAGTGACAGCCTCAACCATATCAACAAATATGAATCGCGGCACATTTCGATACTGTTTTTGCGCCCGTTTTGCCGCGCATTGACGCGTGCGGCAAAACGGGCGCAGGCTCCCCCTGCCCTCATTTCTCTCCTGGACTCCCTTGAACCGACTCGCACCCTTTACCCGCTGGCTCGTTCTCTGTCTGCTGTCGTCCTCGGTGCTGGCGGCCTCGCCCGACGGCGTGGTGGCGGTCTCGCATCCGGCCGCGACCGCCGCCGGCGCGCGCATGCTGGCTGCGGGCGGCAACGCCATCGATGCCGCCGCGGCGGTGCAATTCGCGTTGAACGTGGTCGAGCCGCAGTCGTCCGGCATCGGCGGTGGCGGCTTCATGCTGATTCATCTGGCCAAAACCAGCGAGACCTTCATTGTCGATTCGCGCGAACGCGCACCGGCTGCAGCGAGCGCCGACATGTTCGCGCCCGCTGGTTTGCCGATGCCGTTTCCGCTGGCCTCGACCAGCGGCCTCGCGGTGGGCGTGCCGGGCACCCTGCGCGGCGTCGACACCGCGCTACGCCGCTGGGGCACGTTTAAGTTGAAGGATACGCTGGCGCCCGCGATCGAACTGGCCGGGCACGGCTTTCGCGTCAACCGCTTTCTGGCGGCAGACATCGCCGCCGACGACGGCCGCACCCAGCTGCAGCCGGAAACCGCCGCGATCTTTCGCCCCGGCGGCGTGCCCCTGGCCGAGGGCGACTGGCTGGTGCAGCCCGATCTGGCGAAAACCCTGCAGCGGATCGCCGCCAAGGGACCGAACGCCGTCTATCGCGGCCCCTTGGCGCGGGCGATCGTCAAAGCCCAGCGGCGCGCGCGCAGTGAACTGGGCGCAGCCGGAAAAGGCCGCATGACGCTGGCCGACCTCGCGCAGTATCAGGTCGCGATCCGCCCGCCGCTGGTCGGCCACTATCGCGGCTGGACGCTGGCGGGCATGCCGCCGCCCTCTTCCGGCGGTCTCACCGTGCTGCAGATGCTGGGCCTGCTGGAGCGTTTTCCGCTCGGCGATTCCGCGCAGGGATACGGCTTCGGCAGCCCCAAGACCCTGCACGCGATGATCGAGGCGATGCGCCTCGCCTTCGCCGACCGCGCAGTGTGGATCGGCGACGACGATGCCACTCCGGTGCCGCAGCAGGGCCTACTGCATGCCGGCTACCTGGCCACGCGCGCGGCCTTGATCAGGCCCGACAGCCGCATGGACACCCCGCAGGCAGGCGACCCCCTGCCCTGGGACAGGTCGACCGCCGTGCGGCCGAAGCCGTCGCGCACTAAACAGGAAAGCCCCCACACCACCCACTTTTCCATCGTCGACCGCTGGGGCAACGTGGTGAGCTACACCAGCACCATCGAATCCACCTGGGGATCGGGCATCACCGTTCCGGGCTACGGCTTCCTGCTCAACAACGAGCTGACCGACTTCAACTTCGCGCCTGCGGCCGACCCCAAGGCCGGCAACCCCGGCGCCAACGACGTCGCGCCACACAAACGCCCTCGCTCCAGCATGACGCCGACGCTGCTGCTCAAGGACGGCAAGCCGGTCGCCGCCTACGGCTCGCCCGGCGGCGCGACCATCATCAACTCGGTGTTCAATGTCACGCTCAACCTGATCGACCACGGCATGACCCTGCAGCAGGCCATCGCCGCGCCGCGCCTCTCGGTGACCGACGCAGCAGGCCGGGTGAGTTGCGAAGGCGGCGCGTCATTCATGCAGCCGCATTTCAGCGTCGCCACCCAGGATGCCCTGCGCGATCTGGGGCATGTCGGCCTGGGTGAAGCGGGGACAGACGGCTGCCAGGAAACGATCGGATCGGTGCAGGCAGTCGTCATCGACCTCGCCACGGGCACCCATCACGGCGCAGCCGACCCGCGCCGCGAGGGCACGGCCATACAGGTCAGTCCGGCGAAATCCTTGCCGGAATCCAGTCCCTGATTCTGGACACGTCGACAGGCTGCCTGGCGCCACCCCCAGGCAGCCCTGGTCGGGCCGTTGCCGCTCGCCGCCCATGCGCGATCACGCGGCGCCAACCCATGCGCAGTGGCTTTCAAGCAAATACGCTCTATATTTTGTTGATGGCGGCCGGCTGACTTTGCGCCGGCCGGGCGCTCAGGCCTTGTTGAAGGAGTGGATGACATGAATAACGTAATGCATGGGTTTACTTGGCTATTGATTCCGGCAATGCTGATGGGCGCGGTGACGGCGGCGGCGCAGGAAACGCGCAAGCCGGCCCCCGAAGGCGCCCGGCTGTACATCATCTCGCCCGAGAACGGCGCCACGCTGAAATCCCCGGTCACCGCTAAGTTCGGCCTCAGCGGCATGGGCGTCGCACCGGCCGGCATGGCCAAGGAAAAAACCGGCCACCACCACCTGCTCATCGACACCGACGCCCGCGCCGTCGACATGAGCAAGCCGCTGCCGACCACCGACAAGATCAGACACTTTGGCGGCGGCCAGACCGAGGCCAGGCTGGATCTTCCGCCGGGCAGGCACACGCTGCAGCTGGTGCTGGGGGACGAAAATCACGTGCCGTTCGATCCCCCCCTGATGTCGGAAAAGATCAGCATCACCGTCCAGTAATTTTCGCGTGGCGGCGTGATGAAGGCGATTGCCCGCGCGGTCTTTGCTGGCGTAAAGGACGCTCCGCCATGAAAGAGATTCTTCCCGGCGTTTTTCACTGGAAGACCTTCCACGAAGGCATCCAGGCCTACGTCCACTCCTGCTACGTCAATGCCACCGATCCGCCGGTGCTGATCGACCCGCGCGTGCCGGCACAGGGCATCGAGTGGTTCGCCGCGCACGGCGCGCCGCTGCACATCTACCTCACCAACCGCCATCACTACCGGCACAGCGACCGTTTCGCGGCGCGGTATGGCGCGCAGGTCTGGTGCCACAAGGAAGGCCTGCACGAATTCAGCCACGGCGAGAAGGTGAAGGGTTTCGCCCACGGCAAGGAACTGCCGGGCGGCATTCTCGCCCTGAAGGTCGCGGCGCTGTGCCCCGAGGAAACCGCGCTGTATCTGCCGCTCAATGGGGGCCTTCTCAGCATCGGCGACGCGATCGTGCGCAACCGCGGCAAGCTCGGCTTCGTGCCTGACGCGTATATGGGCGACGACCCCGAAGGCGTCAAGCGCGGCCTGCGAAAGGCCTTTCTCACGCATCTGCACGAACGCGATTTCGATCATCTGCTGTTCGCCCACGGCGCGCCCTGGATCGGCGGCGCCAAGAACGCCCTCAGGCAGTTTCTGCAGGGCATTGAAGCGTAGGGGCGACGCGTGTCATTCGCTTCCATCAAGGCCCGCGTGGCCACGAATGCGCGATCACTGAGCGGGGAGAGCCGGCATGGCTGAAGCGAAAAGGAATCCCACAGGCCGCAGCAGAGGGCGTTCGGGCCAGGCAAAGCCGGTCGTGCTGATGAGCGGCGCAACGGGATTTCTCGGCGGGGCCTTGTGCGAAGCACTGGCTGCGGATTACGAGCTGGTCGGACTGGACCGCAAGCCGGACCAATCCGGGTACGCAGAATATGTACATTGCGATCTCACTTCGGACGAGAGTGTCGAGGAGGCGATCCGCCAAGTGAAGGCACGTTATGGCACGCGGATCGCCTCGGTGGTGCACCTGGCCGGCTACTTCGATTTCAGCGGCAAGCCCAACCCGCTGTACCAGCAGGTCAACGTCGAGGGGACCCGCCGCCTGCTGCGCAAACTGCAGACACTCGAGGTCGAACAGTTCATCTACGCGTCCACCATGCTGGTCCATGCGCCCACCGAACCCGGGGTGCCGATCAACGAAACCTCACCCGCCGAACCGCGATGGGTGTATCCCCAATCCAAGCTGGAAACGGAACACGTCGTCGCGCACGAGCATGGCGCCATCCCCTATGTGCTGCTGCGCATCGCCGGGGTCTACAGCCCGGTCGTCCAGCCGCCGACGCTGGCGCACCAGATCAGCTGGATCTACGAACGCCAGCTCAAGGGCCGGGTCTTCCCCGGCGAAACCTCGCACGGCCAATCGTTTATTCACATCGAGGATCTGGCAGACGCGGTGGTGCGTACCGTACACCGACGCGGCGGCTTGCCGCCGGACCTCAAGCTCCTGCTCGGCGAGCCGACGACGTTGAGCTACGCGGCACTGCAGAACCGGCTGGGTACCCTCATCCACGGCGAGCAATGGGAAACGGAAACCGTACCCAAGTCGCTGGCCAAATTGGGCGCGCGCTTGCAGGGCAAACTGGAAGCAGTGGTGCCGGATGCCATCGACCGCGGCGAAAAACCCTTCGTCAAGCCCTTCATGGTCGAGCTTGCCGACGATCACTACGAACTCGACATCTCGCGGGCGCAGGCGCTGCTGGGCTGGGCGCCCCGCCACGCCCTGCGCGAAGAACTCCCCGCCGTGGTGGCGACGCTGAAGGCGGATCCGCTGGCCTGGTACCAGGCCAACCGGATTCCCGCGCCCGAATGGCTCGAGACGATCACCGAGCACCCCGCCGCCGCGCACGCCCTGCTGGAGAAATACGAACGCTCGGTTCGCCTGCAGCACGGCCAGAACCTGTGGGCGCACTTCCTCAACCTGGGGCTCGGCCTGTGGCTGATCACCAGTCCGTCCATCCTCGGCTATCCGGACTGGCCGATGACCCTGAGCGACATGGCGAGCGGCGTTTTGGTCCTGCTGTTCAGCGTGCTGTCGTTGTCGCGGCACATGGCCTGGGCGCGCTTCGCCAACGCGACGGTCGGCGTATGGCTGCTGTTCGCGCCGCTGCTGTTCTGGGCGCCCACCGCCGCCGGCTACCTCAACGACACCCTGGTCGGCGCGCTGGTGATCGGCTTTTCCCTGCTGGTGCGCCCGACGCCGGGCGTCGGCGTGGCGGCGCGCACCACCGGACCCGACATTCCGCCGGGATGGCGCTACAGCCCCTCCACCTGGACGCAGCGGATTCCCATCATCGCGCTGGCCTTCGTCGGCCTCTACATCTCGCGCTACCTCGCGGCCTACCAGCTGGGCCACACCCCGGCCGCGTGGGATCCCTTCTTCGGCGACGGCACCGAACGCATCATCACCTCGGAGGTGTCGCAAGCGTGGCCGGTGCCCGACGCCGGCCTGGGCGCGCTGACCTCTATTCTGGAAA
Source organism: Thiobacillus sp. (assembly GCA_035710075.1). Classification (GTDB taxonomy): domain Bacteria; phylum Pseudomonadota; class Gammaproteobacteria; order Burkholderiales; family Thiobacillaceae; genus Thiobacillus. Next base: position 562 of record DASTEA010000102.1, on the reverse strand, counting down.
TCCTCACCGGCATCGTCGGCGGGCGCGCGCGCTGGCGCACCATGCCCTGGCTGGTGGTCCTGTTCGGCGTGATGATCGTTCCGCTCGGCGCGGTCAGCATCTTCTTCATCATCATCCAGCCGATCGTGATCGGCACCTGGTGCACCCTGTGCCTGCTCGCCGCCGCGGCGATGCTGCTGCAGATCCCCTACTCGATCGACGAGCTGGTGGCGAGCGGCCAGTTCCTGCTCGACCGCCGACGGCGCGGCAAGTCGGTCCTCCTCGCGTTCCTGCGTGGCGACACCATGGAAGGCGGAAAGCGAGTGCCGCCGGAAGATTTCGAGCGGCCCGCGATGGCGATCGTCAAAGACATGCTGGGCGGCGGCGTGAACCTGCCATGGCCCCTTGCCTTGAGCGCAGCCCTGGGAATCGGGCTGATGTGCACCCGGCTGCTCTTCGACACGGCGGGTGCGCAGGCCGACAGCGATCACCTCCTCGGTGCCCTGATCGTCACCGTCTCGGTGACCGCCATGGGAGAAGCCGCACGTCCCGCACGCTTCGTCAACATTCTGCTCGCCGTCGC
>DASTEA010000101.1:0-2545 GCA_035710075.1 Thiobacillus sp. | reverse complement strand
AGCGGCAGGGTGGTGGGGGGCAGCAGGAGCAACAGGGTGAAGCAGCTCCCCTCGCCCGGCGTGCTCTTGACCGCGAGCTGACCGCCCATCAATCCGGCCAGTTGGCTGCTGACGGCAAGCCCCAGGCCGGTGCCGCCATAGCGGCGCGTGGTCGACGAATCCGCCTGCGAAAACGCCTGGAACAGGCGTGGCTGGGTTTCGCTGCGGATGCCGATGCCGCTGTCGCGCACGCTGAATTGGCAGGCAATTCCGTCTTCCAAGGTTTCAAAGTTTGCGCGCAGTTCGACTTCGCCCTGGTGGGTAAACTTGATGGCGTTGTCGACCAGGTTGAGCAGGATCTGGCGGATGCGGGTGGGATCGCCCAGCAGGGCAGCGGGCGGGTTGTCGGGCAGCGCTAGCGTCAGCCGCAGATTTTTTTCCAGTGCCCGCGCCTGGAACAGGGCGACTACGCTCTGAAGCAGGGTGACCGGCGAGAAGGCAACGTCTTCGATGGTCAGTTTGCCCGCTTCTATTTTTGAGAAGTCGAGGATGTCGTTGATGATGGTAAGCAGGCTTTCCGCAGAGCTTCTCAGGGTCGAGACATATTCGCGCTGGCGGCCGTCGAGCGGTGTTTTCAGCAGCAGTCCGCTCATGCCGAGAATGCCGTGCATGGGCGTGCGGATTTCATGGCTGACGTTGGCGATGAACTGCGATTTGGCGTGCGCCATTTGCAGGGCGGCTTCGCGTGCGGCCTCCTTGGCGGCTTCGGCGGCGCGGCGTTCGGACACGTCGCGCATGATCGCCTGGATCACCGGCTTGCCTTCCAATTGCATCGCGTGGAGGGCGATCTCGGCCGAGAACACCGAGCCGTCCTGGCGCAGCCCCTGCCAGTCCATCACCGCATGCCCCTGGCTTTTGGCATGATCTATGGTGCGCCTGGCGTGATCATGGGCTGTCAGGCCATTCGCCTGGATCGGCGTGCCGAGCTGCGAAATGGGATGCTTGAGGAAGGTGGCGACCGAGTCCATGCCAAACAGCGACAGCGTGGCCGGGTTGCAGTCGGTAAAGCCTTGGTCGTCGAGGATGACGACGGCATCTGAATTGGTTTCGAACAGGGTCTGGTATTTCTGTCGTTCTGTTTCCAGCTGCCGCGTCTGGGTCAGCATGCGGCGGACCACCAGCGCGGCAACCATCACGGCCAGCAGCGTGGCGATGATGCCCAGCACCAGCATCAGGTTGCGGGTGGACTGGTAGGCGTCGAAGGTCTTGCCGAGCGCCGCTTCGTTGGCCGCGCGCTGCAGGTTGGTCATGTTGTCGAGTGCCTCGACCAGGCGGTTTTGCAGGGGGATGGCCTGTTCCTGCAGCAGCGTCAGTGCGCCGTAATTGTTCTCGTCGAGCGCCGCCTCGATCACGCTGAACATGACCGGCTGGTTGGCGAAGGTGATGGCATCCAGCTCATCCATCAGCCGTTTTTCTTCCGGCGTGCTGAGCAGGGCGACCAGCTGGCCGCGGTCCTTGGCGTAGCGTTCGCCGTATTCCTGAAACTGCAGGAAGAGCGCGTCCTTTTCCCACGGGTCGATCGACACCACGATGTTGTGCATCAGCAGTGCACGGTCGCGCAGGGTGTTGCGCATGTACGAGGCCAGCCGGGTCTTGACGTTGTTGATCTGCACCACATTGGCCAGCTCGGTGTTGAGGTGGGCCATCTGGGTGACGCCCAGCCCGATCACCGCCAGCATCAGCAGCAGGGCGGCGGCGAAGCCGATCCCCACATTGAACAGCAGGCCGCGCAGTGCAGGGGGCAGCATGGGTGACACCGGCTTCACTCGCGCCGGAAGGCGACGACGTGATCGACCGCCAGCCGGATGCCGATCTTTTCGCCGATGGCGTGGTTGTGATGCGAGGGCACCAGAGACAGCGCGCGCTGGCCGCTCGGCAGCTTCAGCGTATAGAGGAATTCGGCGCCGCGGAAGGCCTTGTTCTCGACTTCGGCCAGCAGCAGGCTGTCGTCGTCGTGGATGATGTCGTCCGGCCGCAGCAGCACGTCGACACGGCAGTTGCGAACGCATTCATCGCAGCCGCTGGCGTCGCACTCGACCGGAATGTGTCCGTCCAGCACGCCGAGCTCGATTTCCACCTGATGGTCGTTGATGACCTCGCCGGTGACCAGCGCGCCCTGGCCGACGAAGTCGGCGACGAAGCGGTTGGCCGGCTCGTGATACAGGTTGTAGGGCGTGTCCCACTGCTGGATGCGACCCTGGTGCATCACCCCGACCCAGTCGGCCAGCGCGAAGGCTTCGTGCTGGTCGTGGGTGACGATGAGCGCGGTGGTGGATTCACGCTTGAGGATGTCGCGCACCTCGATCGACAGCCGCTCGCGCAGTTCGACGTCGAGGTTGGAGAACGGCTCGTCCATCAGGATCAGGCGCGGGCGCGGCGCCAGCGCACGCGCGAGCGCCACGCGCTGCTGCTGGCCGCCGGAGAGCTGATGCGGATATTGCGCGGCATGACCGGCGAGGCCGACCAGCGCCAGCAGTTCGTCGATGCGCGCCTGCCTTGCTTCTTT
>DASTEA010000100.1:0-3484 GCA_035710075.1 Thiobacillus sp. | reverse complement strand
GGCGACAAAATAAAGGAACAGCGCCCACACGATGCCCCAGAAATGCTCGATGCCGAAAGCGAATCCCAGCTGCGCCAGGAGCATCAAGGCCACCGCGCCAATGAACACCGGCTTCATCTGGCCGCGCTTTTCGCCAACAATGATGGCGGGCACCATCAGCACGAAGGAGCCCAGCAGCACCGGCAGGTATACCGCCCAGTGGTCGCCAACGGCGAGGCCGCTGTTCTTGAGCGCCACCGGCACCACCACGAACATTGCCATCTGCGCCGCATGCAGCGCGAAGATGCCGAAGTCGAGCCGCGCGAGTTGGCTGTTTTTCAGCACGTCGATCAGCTTGGCCGGGTTGGCCTGGGCGTCGGCGTGGAAATGGCTGTCGTGGGGGTCGGGCACCCACACCTTGACCACCCAGATGGCGACCAGCGCCAGGACGCCGGTCAGGGCAAAAAGCCCCGGCACGCCGATCACGCGGTTGAGTGCGGGCCCCGCCACCAGCGACACGCCAAAGGCGATGCCGATGGTGGAGCCGACCAGCGCCATTGCCTTGGTGCGGTGCTCCTCGCGGGTGAGGTCGGCCAGCATGGCGGTGACGGCGGCGGAAATGGCGCCCGCGCCCTGCAGCGCGCGGCCGGCGATGGTCCAGTAGATGTCGCTGGCTGCCATGGCGACGAAGCTGCCGAGGGCGAACACGATGAGGCCGAAAATGATGACCTTCTTGCGCCCGATGCGGTCGGACGCCATGCCGAAGGGAAGCATGAGAAGGGCCTGGGTCAGGCCGTACATGCCGAGCGCGAGGCCGACCAGGGTGTGGCTGTCGCCGCCCGGCAGGTCTTCGGCATACAGCGCGAACACCGGCAGGATCAGGAACATGCCCAGCATGCGCAGGCCGAAGATCGCCGCCAGGCCCGATGCGGCGCGCTTTTCGGCGCGGGTCATGCTTTCGGACAGGTCGATCTGGGCCACTGCGGGTTCGGGGTATGCGGGAAGTCCGTTATATTAGCAGGTTGCGAATTACGTTCGCCGCCTTAATCGATGGCCGTTAAACAATGGAATTCATCCGCATCCGTGGCGCCCGCACCCACAACCTGAAAAACATCAACCTCGACCTGCCGCGCAACAAGCTGGTGGTGATCACGGGGCTGTCGGGTTCGGGCAAGTCCTCGCTCGCCTTCGACACGCTCTACGCCGAGGGCCAACGCCGCTATGTCGAGTCGCTGTCGGCCTACGCACGGCAGTTTCTGCAACTGATGGAAAAACCCGACGTCGACCTGATCGAGGGCTTGAGCCCGGCGATCTCGATCGAGCAGAAGGCCACCAGCCACAACCCGCGCTCGACCGTCGGCACGGTCACTGAAATTCACGACTATCTGCGCCTCCTGTATGCCCGCGTCGGCGACCCGCAGTGCCCGGAACACGGCATCACGCTTGCCGCGCAGACGGTGTCGCAGATGGTCGACGCGGTGCTGGCGCTGCCGGAAGATACCAAGCTGATGATCATGGCGCCGCTGGTGGTGGGACGCAAGGGCGAAAACCTCGAACTGTTTTCCGAGTTGCGCGCACAGGGTTTCGTGCGGGTGCGGGTCGACGGCAAGGTGCACGAGATCGACGCCATTCCCAAGCTCGACAAGAACAAGAAGCACACCATCGAAGTGGTGGTCGACCGCCTGAAAGTGCGCGCCGACGCGAAGCAGCGGCTGGCCGAAAGTTTCGAGACCGCGTTGCGCCACTCGGACGGCCGCGCGCTGGCGGTGGAAATGGATGCCGGCCGCGAGCACCTGTTCTCCGCCAAGTTCGCCTGCCCGGTGTGCAGCTACGCGCTGCCCGAACTGGAGCCGCGCCTGTTTTCGTTCAACAACCCGATGGGCGCCTGCCCGAGCTGCGACGGCCTTGGCCAGATCACCTTCTTCGACCCGGCACGCGTGGTCGCCTTCCCGCACCTGTCGCTGGCCTCCGGCGCGATCAAGGGCTGGGACAAGCGCAACCAGTTCTTCTACATGATGCTGCAGAGCCTGGCGATGCATTACGGTTTCGACCTCGACGCGCCGTGGGAATCGCTGCCCGAGCGCACCCGCGACGTGATTCTGAACGGCTCTGGCAAGGAGGCGATCGGCTTCCAGACGCTGGCGCCGCGCGGCGGCTACACGACGAAAAGCTACCCGTTCGAGGGCGTGCTCGCCAGCATGGCTCGGCGCTACCACGAGTCCGACTCGACGGCGGTGCGCGAGGAACTCGCCAAATACCAGAACAACAAGTCCTGCCCCGCCTGCAACGGCACCCGGCTGCGCGAGGAAGCGCGTCACGTCATGATGGGCGGCGTGCCGATTTACGTCGTCAGCGCGATGCCGCTGAAGCAGGTGCTGGCGTTTTTCGAGGCGCTGAAACTCGACGGCCACCGCGCGCAGATCGCCGACCGGATCGTCAAGGAGATCATCGCCCGCGTCGGCTTCCTCAATAACGTCGGGCTGGACTACCTGTCGCTCGACCGCTCCGCCGACACGCTCTCCGGCGGCGAGGCGCAGCGCATCCGCCTGGCGTCGCAGATCGGCTCGGGGCTGACCGGCGTGATGTACGTGCTGGACGAGCCGTCGATCGGCTTGCACCAGCGCGACAACGACCGCCTGCTGGGCACGCTGAAGCACCTGCGCGACATCGGCAACTCGGTGCTGGTGGTCGAGCACGACGAGGAGGCGATCCGCGCCGCCGATTATGTGATCGACATGGGCCCCGGCGCCGGTGTGCACGGCGGCGAAGTGGTGGCGGAAGGCACGCCGGAGGCGATCCGCCTGAGCGAGCACTCGCTCACCGGGCAATACCTGTCGGGCCGGCGGCGCATCGCCATTCCGAAGACACGCCGCCAGCCCGACCCCGAGCGGCAACTGGTGGTGACCCACGCCAGCGGCAACAACCTTAAAAACGTCACGCTCAATCTGCCGGTCGGCCTGTTCGTCTGCATCACCGGCGTGTCGGGCTCGGGCAAGTCGACGCTGATCAACGACACGCTCTACACCGCCGTCGCGCGTCATCTGTACGGCTCATCGGCCGAACCCGCGCCGTACGGCGAAATCCGCGGCCTGGAATTCTTCGATAAGGTGATCAACGTCGATCAATCGCCGATCGGCCGTACCCCGCGCTCCAACCCGGCGACCTACACCGGGCTGTTCACGCCGATTCGCGAACTCTTCGCCGGGGTGCCCGAGGCACGCATGCGCGGCTACGGGCCGGGCAGATTCAGCTTCAACGTCAAGGGCGGGCGCTGCGAGGCGTGCCAGGGCGACGGCGTGATCAAGGTCGAGATGCACTTCCTGCCCGACATCTACGTGCCGTGCGATGTCTGCCATGGCGCGCGCTACAACCGCGAAACGCTGGAAGTGCAGTACAAGGGCAAGACCATCCGCGACGTGCTGGAAATGACCATCGAGCACGCGCACGAATTCTTCGCCGCGGTGCCGGTGGTGAGGCGCAAGCTGCAGACCCTGCTCGACGTCGG
>DASTEA010000099.1:0-9037 GCA_035710075.1 Thiobacillus sp. | reverse complement strand
GCTTCGGCAGGCCTTTGAGCCATCCGCCCGCATGCCCGCCCAGACGGTCTCCGCCATGTCGAGCCGGCGCGCCTCGAACTTCTCCGGGGTGTCGATGCTGCCGACGAGGTGGCCGTAGACGTCGTCGAGGGCGCGGATTTTGGCGATCAGCTTTTCCGGCTGCTCGCGCGGCACATGGCAGTCGCCACAGCCGAGGCGCACGCCGCTGCGGTTCCGGAAGTGGGCGGTGCGGGAGAGCTCCTCCTGCATGACCTGCATCTCGTGGCAGGACAGGCAGAAATCCGTCTTGCTGGTGTGGCCGAGGGTGGTGTCGAAGCTGATGCCACCCGCCACGCCGAACATCGCGCCGGCGGTTACGAAGGCCGGCAGAGTCATGCCGCGCATTTGGCGGAACAACCCACGGGCCCTGGGGAACCATACTCGGCGTGCTTTCTTCTCCATCTGCATTCGCCTCGCTCAGACGCACAAGACCTTCGCTAGCGCTGCGCCTGCTTGCCCTTCGCGACCTCCTGCGGCAGGGTCTGCATGTGGGACAGCACATCGAGGGATAGTTGGAGATCGAGCCCGCGCAGCGCCGGCATGCGCTCGGCAGGCTGGCCATTGCGGATCTTGTGCAGCGCTTCCCACGGGTTGCCGCTGGCGACCAGGCCGAGCGGTTCGCTGTCGGCAGCCAGCGGCCGGCCGTCCTCGTCCAGGGTGCCGTCGCGGCCGTGGCAGTTGGCACAGACGGTGTTGAAGACCACCTCGCCCCGTGCCCGGTCGCCCTTGACCTTCTTGGTCGCCGGATCGATGTAGCGGCTCATGCTGAGCTGTCCCTTGCTGACGAAGAGTGCAAGATCACGCAGGTCCCCCTCGCCCATGAGATCGCCCAGGCCATGGTTCTTGTCCTTGAGCACGCCCACGATCATGGCGGGTTCCTTGCCCGCGGCACCCTGGATGCCCTTGATTCCGGTGAAGTGCTTGCCCTTGGCGTAGGCGCCGTCCTTGCCCATGTAGTCCCAGCCGTGGCATTCCTTGCAGCGCCATTCCGTCCCGCCCTTTCCCTTGTACTGGCCCGCCGCCGGGTAGACGGGATGGGGACGCTTGGGCTCCGCCGTGCCGGTCACTTTCCACCACTTGTCGTACAGTTGTCCGCCGCGGGCGATGGAGGACTCGACCTCTTCGGCGAAGACAGGCATGGGCGTCAGCGCCAGCACGGCTGCGGCCATCACCGAGTGGCAGCTGGCCCGCAAGTTGCCGGGGTTGCGGATACGGGACAGTTCGGACATGGAGTTCTCCTTGATTGGGACCATGGCTTCATCCTATGCGGCCCCCGCGTGGAACGCAGTAAAGTGAAGACCGCATTTGATCCCCGCGCCAGGGCGTATTCGGCCATAGGGGAACCCTACGTTCCGGTTCGGCCTGGTGCAGGGTTGCTACCCGAATCCCCCCTGAGACATCGTGTGCACACCGCGGCCTCGGTGACCGGTGGGGTCGTGCCAATGGCGACCGATTCCGCCCTTCGGTGGCCTTGGTCGGGATGACGGGCGCGCGCGTGCCGGTCGAGCCTCGGCCCTGCCCGCTGTCGTCCGGAACACCGATTGGGGGCCAGATCCCGCGGCCGAATCGAAAATTAGTATTTATCGATTTGATAGTATGGATAAATCGTACTAATGTGTGATTGCTCTTCCCCCGATAACAACCAAGGAGACAGCATGAGCAAGAAAGACAGCAAGCCTTCCACGCAACCCGAAGCAAAGCTGAGCCGGCGAAAGTTTCTCGGCGCAGCCGCAGCCGCCACCGCGACCGGCGCGGCAACGTTTGGCTTCCCCTCGATCGCGAAGGCGCAGGCGCCGATCAGCCTGCGCTTCCAGAGCACCTGGCCGGCGAAGGACATCTTCCACGAATATGCGGTGGACTTCGCCAACAGGGTCAACGCCATGTCAGGCAAGGAGCTCAAGATCGAGGTGCTGCCGGCGGGTGCGGTGGTCAAGGCCTTCGACCTGCTCGACGCGGTCAGCAAGGGCACCCTGGACGGCGGCCACGGGGTGATCGCTTACTGGTACGGCAAGAACACTGCGGTGGCGCTGTGGGGCTCCGGTCCGGCTTTCGGCATGGACGCGAACATGCTGCTGGCCTGGCATTACTACGGCGGCGGCAAGCAACTGCTGGATGAAATCTACAAGGGCATGAACATGGACGTGGTGTCGATGCTCTACGGTCCGATGCCGACCCAGCCCTTTGGCTGGTTCAAGAAGCCGATCACCACCGTCGAGCAGATGAAGGGGGTCAAGTTCCGCACCGTGGGCCTGGCGGTGGACATGTACAAGGACATGGGCGCCGCGGTGAATCCGATGCCCGGCGGCGAGATTGTGCCGGCCCTGGATCGCGGCCTGCTCGATGCGGCCGAATTCAACAATGCCTCTTCCGACAACCTGCTCGGTTTCCCGGACGTGGCCAAGGTGTGCATGCTGCAAAGCTTCCACCAGTCCAGCGAGCAGTTCGAGATCCTGTTCAACAAAAAGAAGTACGACTCGCTCAGCGCCGAGCACAAGGCCATCATCAAGCACGCCGTCGAGGCGTCGTCGGCCGACATGTCCTGGAAAGCCATCGACCGCTATTCCAAGGACTACCTCGACATGAGCACCAAGCGGGGCGTCAAGTTCTACAAGACGCCGGATGCCATCCTGCGCAAGCAGCTGCAGTCCTGGGACAAGATCATGGCAGCGAAGAGTGCGGAAAATCCGGCCTTCAAGAAGGTGCTCGAATCCATGCGCACCTTCGCGGCCCGCGCCGCGCGCTGGCAGAACGACACCAATGTGGACTACAAGATGGCGTACAACCATTTCTTCGCCAAGAAGAAGGGCTAAACGTCCGTGCCAGCCGCCGGCTTCTGCCGGCGGCCTTTCCCATTTTGGTCGCTCCCTATGCAGAAATTCCTGATGGCGGTCGACCGCCTGACCACGTTCGCGGGGCGGTTCTTCGCCTGGTCCATTGTCGCGCTTACCCTGCTTGTCTCCTGGGAAGTGTTTTCCCGCTACTTTCTGAACCACCCCCATCCCTGGGCGCTCGATGCCCAGATCATGCTGTACGGCATCCTGTTCATGATGGCCGGCGCCTACACCCTTGCGCACCAGGGCCATGTGCGCGGCGACGTGCTGTATGGGGCGCTCCGCCCGCGCACCCAGGCCGCCATTGACCTGGTGCTGTTTGTGTTTTTTTATCTGCCCGGCGTGCTCGCACTCACCTGGGCCGGCTGGACCTATGCCAACGAGTCGCTGGCGATCCGCGAGAACACCTTCAGTCCCGACCCGCTGCCGCTGTATCCCTTCAAGTTCGTGATCCCGGCGGCGGGCTTCCTGCTGCTGCTGCAGGGCATCGTCGAGATCCTGCGTTGCGTGGTCTGCCTGCGTCTGGGCGAGTGGCCTGCGCGCATGAAGGACGTGGAGGAAATCGACCTGGAAGAACTCAGGGCCATGGTCAAGGATGACGGCGAAGACGCGGGGAGCCGGCCATGAAAAAGGGACTCGCTTTCGGTTTCGGCCTGATGGCCCTCATTCTCTTGGCGATCGCCGTGCTCACGCCGTGGAGCACCCTCACCAACGGCCACATCGGCATCATCATGCTGTGCCTGATCGTGGTGGCGATGATGTTGGGCTTTCCCAGCGCATTCACCCTGATGGGCATGGGCGTGCTGTTTTCCTGGTTCGCCTACCGCTCCGTCGACCCCGCAATTGCCGTTCAGCAGACCCTGGATCTGGCGGTGCAGCGGTCCTATGGCGTGATGACCAGCGACGTGCTCATCGCCGTGCCGCTGTTCCTGTTCATGGGCTACCTGGTGGAGCGGGCGAAGCTGATCAAGAAGCTGTTCCACGCCATCCATATCGCCACCGCGCGCATCCCCGGCTCGCTCGCCGTCGCCTCCCTGGTGACTTGCGCCATCTTCGCCACCGCCACCGGCATCGTCGGCGCGGTGGTCACGCTGATGGGCCTGCTGGCGCTGCCGGCCATGCTGCGCGCGGGCTACGACACCAAGCTTTCCGCCGGCGTCATCGCGGCGGGCGGCACGCTCGGCATCCTGATCCCGCCGTCCATCCTGCTCATCGTCTATGGCGCGACGGCCGGGGTGTCGGTGGTGCAGCTTTACGCGGGTGCGTTCTTCCCCGGCCTGCTGCTGGCGGGGCTGTATGTCGTGTACGTGATTCTGATCGCCTGGTTCAAGCCGCACTGGGCGCCGCCCCTGAGCGCCGAAGATCGCCGCGTGCCGCTGCCGCCGCACATGACGCAGTTGTCGGCGCGCTATGGCGGTCTCGCCCTGCCGGCGCTGCTGCGGGCGCTTCTCGGGCAGCGCGATGCCACCGTTTCACGCGCGGCCGTGGGCAGGGATTTGCTGGTGATCAGCCTTCCGCTGCTGGCTTTCGCCCTCATCATGGGACTCACCTGGAACACGCTGACCAAACCGACCGAGGTGTTCGACGTCTCCGGCCTGGTGGAGATGGGCGTTTCCGCCGAGGCCTACAGCAGCGGTGGCGGCGAGGAGACGGCCCCGGGCATCTCCGAGCCCCCCGCCGAGGAAGCGGTTGCGCCGGGGGTGGAGGCGCCTCCGGCCCTCGAAGAACCACCGACCCTCGACGAACCACCAATCCTCGAAGAACCCACAACGCTGGAAGCACTGCCGGCGCTCGCCGAGCCCGAAGCCGCCGCCCCTGCAGGCGGACGCGAGCCGGCTCCGGCGGCGTTCTGGAAGACGGTCGGTGCCGGTGTGGCGGTGCTGGGGGTGGGCTACCTGCTGCTCACTTTCCCGCGCCTGGAGGTGTTCCGCGTGCTGCTCACCTCCTTCTTCCCGCTGGCGGTGATGATCACAGGCGTGCTGGGCTCCATCGTGTTCGGACTGGCCACCCCGACCGAGGCCGCAGCAATGGGGGCCTTGGGCGGCTTCATTCTGGCGGCCTTCTATATGGCGCAGGACACGCCGCGGGAACAGCGCAGGCGCTGGTGGCCGGGCTGGGTTGTGTTGTGGGGGATCTTTCTCGCCTCGGTGGTCTGGTTCATCCTGCACCGGGCGCAGGTGATCGCAGCGCCCCTGCCGCCGGCCCTGGGCCAGGCGTCGATGCTGGCTTTTCTCGCCTGGGGGCTGCTCGCCAGCTGGCAGGTGAAGCTGTTCCCCATGCTGAGGGAGTCAGTGTTCCTGACCGCCAAGACCTCCGCCATGGTGTGCTGGCTGTTCGTCGGTGCCAGCATCTACTCGGCGGCGTTTTCGCTGCTGGGCGGGCAGCACGTGGTCGAGGCGTGGGTGCTGTCGCTCAACATGACCCCGCTGGAATTCCTGCTGCTCACCCAGCTCATCATTTTCATTCTGGGCTGGCCGCTGGAATGGACTGAGATCATCGTCATCTTCATGCCGATCTTCATTCCGTTGCTGGCGCACTTCAACATCGATCCGCTGTTCTTCGGCCTGCTGGTGGCGCTCAACCTGCAGATGTCCTTCCTGTCGCCGCCGATGGCGCCGTCGGCGTTCTACCTGAAGGGGGTGGCGCCGCCCAGCGTGTCGCTGGGCCAGATATTCCTGGGCTCGATGCCTTTCCTGGTCCTGGTGATCGTGGCCATGGCGATGCTGTACATCTGGCCGCAGATCGGCTTGTGGCTGCCGGGCGTGCTCTACAAATAAGCGGCGATGAAACCGATTGAAATACGGCTAACGGAGGAGAAGCGATGAACATTGCATTCATCGGCATGGGCATCATGGGCAAGCCCATGGCGATCAATCTGCAGAAGGCCGGCCACACGGTATTCGTGCACGGCCGCCGGCCGGAAACCATGACCCCGCCTTTGGCAGCGGGCTGCGCCGGATGCGCGTCGATCGCGGAAGCGGCCGCGCGGGCCGACATCATTATCGTCATGGTGTCGGACACGCCCGACGTCGAACAGGTCATTTTCGGCGACAACGGCGTGATCCATGGCGCCCGGTCGGGCTCGGTGGTGGTCGACATGAGCACCATCTCGCCCACGGCCACGCGCCACATGGCCGCGAAGCTGCTGGCGCGCGGCATCGACATGCTGGATGCGCCGGTGTCCGGCGGCGAGGTGGGGGCGATCAACGCAACGTTGTCGATCATGGTGGGCGGCAAGCCCGAGGTGTTCGCGCGCGTGAAGCCGGTGTTCGAAGCCCTGGGCAAGAACATCGTGCACGTGGGCGACATCGGCGCCGGCCAGGTAGCCAAGGCCTGCAACCAGATCGTGGTGGCGGTGAGCATCGAGGGCGTGGCCGAGGCGCTCACCTTCGCCCGCAAGAACGGCGTCGATCCGGCCAAGGTGCGCGACGCGCTGATGGGCGGCTTTGCCGGCAGCCGCATCCTCGAAGTGCACGGCAAGCGCATGCTCGACAACGACTACACGCCCGGCTTCAAGACCCGCCTGCACCAGAAGGACATCAACATCGTGATGCAGACCGCGAAGGAGCTCGGGCTGTCGCTGCCGGGCGCGGCGCTGGTGATGCAGCACTTGAACGCGCTGATGGGCACCGGCGACGCGGAACTCGATTCGGCGGCGGTGATGAAGATCGTCGAGCGCGAATCCGGCATGGAGCGGCCATGAGCCGCCGCATCGTCTTCCTCGACCGCGCAAGCCTGATCGCCGACATGCGCGCGCCGTCGTTCGCGCACGACTGGGTCGACCACGGCCAGACCGCGCCGGCGGAGGTCATCGCGCGCATCCAGGGTGCCGACATCGTCATCGTCAACAAGGTCAAGCTTTCCGCCGAAACCCTGGCGCAGGCACCCAGCGTGAAAATGATCGCGGTGTCGGCCACCGGCACCGACAACGTCGATCTCGCGTATTGCCGCGCGCACGGCATCGTCGTCTCCAACATCCGCGGCTACGCCGTGCATACCGTTCCCGAGCACGCCTTCATGATGATGCTGGCGCTGCGTCGCAACCTGCTCGGCTGGCGCGAGGACGTGCGCGCAGGGCTGTGGGAGAAAACCGACCAGTTCTGCCTGTTCACCCGGCCCATCAATGATTTGTACGGCAGCACGCTGGGGATCGTCGGCCACGGCTCGCTCGGCAACGGCATGAGGAAGCTTGCCGAGGCCTTCGGCATGCGGGTGCTGATCGCCGAGCGCAAGGGCGCGGCAACGACGCGCGCGGGCCACACGCCCTTCGACAGCATGCTCGCCGAGGCCGACGTGATCTCGCTGCACACCCCCCTGACTGCCGAGACCCGGCACCTGATCGGCGTGCGCGAGTTCGGGCTGATGAAGCCGAGCGCGATCCTTATCAACGCCGCGCGCGGCAACCTGGTGGACGAGGCGGCGCTGGTCGAGGCGCTGAAATCGGGGCGCATCGCCGGCGCCGGCTTCGACGTGCTCTCGGTCGAGCCGCCGCGCGAAGGCAACCCGCTGCTCGACCTCGATCTGCCGAACTTCATCCTCACGCCGCATGTCGCCTGGGGCAGCCGCGAGGCGATGCAGACCCTGGCGGATCAGCTGGTGGACAACATCGACGCCTTCGTTGCCGGCAGGCCAAGCAATACCGTCACCTGAACGCATGATCGGGGAATGAAATGAGCGCACGCATCACGCTAGCCGGACTGCAGATCGCCCAGCCCCTCTACGATCTGGTGCACGACGAAATCGCACCGGGCACCGGCATCAGCAGCGACCAACTGTGGCACGGCTTCGCCGACATGCTGCGCGAGCTGACCCCGCGCAACCGCGCCCTGCTGGCGCGCCGCGACGAACTGCAGGCACGCATCGATGCCTGGCACCTTGAGCGCCGGGGCCAGCCGCACGATGCCGCGGCCTACAAGCAGCACCTGGTCGAGATCGGCTACCTGCTGCCGGAGGGCGAGGACTTCACCATCGCCACCGAAAATGTCGACGCCGAGATCGCCCGTATCGCCGGCCCGCAGCTGGTGGTGCCGGTGAACAACGCCCGCTACGCCCTGAATGCCGCCAATGCGCGCTGGGGCAGCCTGTTCGACGCCCTCTATGGCACCGACGTCATCCCCGGCGAAGGCGGCGCCGAAAGGAAGGGTGCCTTCAACCCGCTGCGCGGCGCCCGCGTCATCGCCTATGCCAAGGCCTTTCTCGACGAGGCCGCGCCCCTGCTGGAAGGCAGCTACATCGATGCCGTCGCCTATACGGTGAAAGCGGGGCAGCTCGCGGTGACGCTGTCGAGCGGGGCGCACAGCGGACTGCGCGACCCCGGGCAATTCAGGGGCTACCAGGAAAAAGCCGGCGCGCTCAGTTCGCTGCTGCTGGTGCATCACGGCCTGCACATCGAGATCCGCTTCGACACCGACCATCCCATCCACGAACTGCATCCCACCGGCATCCGCGACATCCATCTGGAAGCGGCGCTCACCACCATCATGGACTGCGAGGATTCGGTGGCCGCGGTGGATGCCGATGACAAGGTGCAGGTTTATCGCAACTGGCTGGGCCTGATGAAGGGCGAACTTTCCAGCAGCTTCGACAAGGGCGGCCAGACCCTGACCCGCAGCCTCAATCCGGACCGCCGCTACCTCTCGCCCGAGGACCGCTATTTCGAGATTCCCGGCCGCAGCCTGATGCTGGTGCGCAACGTCGGCCACCTGATGACCACCGATGCGGTGCTCGACCAGCACGGCAACGCCGTGTTCGAGGGCCTGCTCGACGGACTGATGACCAGCTTCTGCGCGCTGCACGACCTCAAGCGCAGCTGCGGACTGCGCAACAGCCGCACAGGCAGCGTCTACATCGTCAAGCCCAAGCAGCACGGCCCGGACGAAGTGGCCTTCACCGTGGATCTGTTCGCGCGCATCGAGGACGTGCTGGGTCTGCCGCGCAATACGCTGAAGCTCGGCGTCATGGATGAGGAGCGCCGCACCACGCTCAACCTCAAGGCCTGCATTCGCGCCGCGCGCGAGCGGCTGATCTTCATCAACACCGGTTTTCTCGACCGCACCGGCGACGAGATCCACACCTCGATGGAGGCCGGGCCGGTGTTGCGCAAGGGCGAGATGAAATCCGCCGCTTGGCTGCGTGCCTACGAGGACTGGAACGTCGACATCGGGTTG
>DASTEA010000098.1:0-4663 GCA_035710075.1 Thiobacillus sp. | reverse complement strand
CCGGCGGCTGGAGCGGCATCGCGCGCGCCGGCCTGCTGACCCGCCCCGAAGCGCGCCGCATTGCGCGCGAGGAGCGCGCGCTATCGGCCCTGCGGATTCACCTGCATATCCTGGCCGGGCGGCGCGAAGACCGCCTGGCATTCGATTACCAGACCGATCTCGCCGAGCGCCTGGGGGTCGGCGCCACCGCGCACACGCGTGCGGGCGAGGGCCTGATGCGGGGCTATTACCGGGCGGCCAAACTGATCCAGCGCGCCAACGACATCCTCATCCAGTCGCTGCGGGTACGGCTGTTTCCGGTGACCTCGCCACCGCAACCGATCGACGACGATTTCCAGTTGCGTGCCAGGCTGCTGGAGGCGCGTGAGCCCGACCTGTTCGAGCGCAAGCCCGATGCCCTGCTGCGCGCCTTCATCGTCTACACCCAGCATCCGGCGCTCGCCGGATTCGAGCCGGGCACGCTGCGCGCGCTGTGGCGCGGCTGCACCCAGATCGACGCCGCCTTCCGCGCCAATCCCGCGCACCGCGCCCTGTTCATGACCCTGTTGCGCCAGCCGGTCGGCATCACGCGGGCCATGCGCGCGATGCACCGCTACGGGCTGCTGGCACGCTATATCCCGGCATTTGGCCGCGTCGTCGGGCAGATGCAGCACGACCTGTTCCATGTCTATACCGTGGACGAACACATCCTCACCGTGCTGCGCAATATGCGGCGTCTCACCGTGCCCGAGTTCGCGCACGAGCTCCCGCTCGCCAGCCGGCTGATCGCCGCTTTCGACAAACCCGAACTGCTGTATCTGGCTGCGCTGTTTCACGACATTGCAAAAGGCCGCGGCGGCGACCATTCCGAACTGGGCGCGGTCGATGCGCGGCGGTTTTGCCGCCAGCACAGCCTCGACAAGGCCGACAGCGAACTGGTCGCCTGGCTGGTTGAAATGCATCTGGCGATGTCGCGCACGGCGCAGAAAGAGGACATCAGCGACCCCGGCGTGATCGCCGCCTTTGCCGCCAAAGTGGGGGATTCACGCCGCCTGGCAGCGCTGTATCTGCTGACCGTGGCCGACATCCGCGGCACCAGCCCCAAGGTCTGGAACGCCTGGAAAGGCAAGCTGCTGGAAGATCTCTACCATGCTGCCCGCGCCCAGCTGGCGGGAGGCGACGTCAGCCTCCCCGACATTGCCGCCAAGCAGAACGAAGCCCGCGTCAATCTTGCCCTTTATGGCCTGCCCACCGATGCGGCCGACGCCCTGTGGCGGCACCTCGACGAGCGCTATTTCGTCCGTTTTGATGCGCGCGACATGGCCTGGCAGGCACGCATGCTGTGGCGCCGCACCGACAGCCTTGACGCCGTCGTGCGGGCGCGGCTGTCACCGGTCGGCGAAGGCATTCAGGTTCTGGTTTACACGCCCGACCGGCCCGACCTGTTTGCCCGTATCTGCGGCTTTTTCGCCCGCATCCAGTACACCATCCTCGAAGCCAGGATTCACACCACCCGGCACGGCTATGCGCTCGACAGCTTTCAGGTCATGGATCTGGCCAACCGCGGCATTCATTACCGTGACTTCCTCAACTTTGTCGAACACGAACTGGCGCGCGATCTCGATCCGGCGCGCCCGATGCAGCCGGTGCCGCGCGGTCGCCTGTCACGCCACCAGCGCCACCACCCCTACCCGACCACGGTACAACTGGAGGCCGACCCGCAGGGCCGCGGCCACATCCTGTCGATCACCTGTGCGGATCGCGGGGGCCTGCTGTTTGCGGTGGCCGAAGTGTTGATGCAGCATGACGTGAGCGTCTATGCCGCCAAGATCGACACCCTGGGCGAGCGGGTCGAGGATACTTTTCTGATCCGGGGAGAGGCCCTGCAGACGCCTGCGGAACGCGAGGCGCTGGAGACCGAGATACTCAACGCGCTGAAGAATTGACTCAGATCGAGCGGAAGCTTGTTTCCGCACAAAACGGCCGGCTTTACGCCGGCCGACTTGCGATCAGGTGAAGAGCTTCGCCCAGCCCGGGATCTCCGGTGGCGGATCGTTTGCCGCCGGCAACTGCCTGAACGAAGCGACCAGTTTCTTGAAACTGGCGTAGTCCCGCTCGTAGAAATACAAAACCGGCGCGCGGTAGCTGATGATGTAGAAACCCGTCTTGTCCACGAACCCGTACGTCAGGATCTGGATGCGCAAGCCATCGTCGTTCTTGAACTGCATCAGGAGCTCGAAACCCTGCTTGTCGGCAATCCGCGCAGGCTTGTTGCTCAATACCGTCAGCCGCTCGAGTCCGCTGCGCTTGCGCAGCTCGGACACATACAGGTCGGCCGCTTCCGGTGGCAGCATGTTGGCCGAGCTCTTTTTCTTGATGTTCGGGAACGCGGTATCCGGATAGCGCCGGGTCACGCTGACGGCGTGAATGCCGACACCGTCACGGGTGACGCCCATGGATTCCAGCAGCAGCGTGCGTGCCTCGCCATCGATCTCGACGCGCTCCCAGGTAACGGGCTCGGTCGTTCTGACCCAGCCTTGCGGCACGTTCATCTGGAAGCTTTTTGATTTGACGACTTGATTCAAGTCATCGGTCAAAGTCCAGTAAGGGGTGGGCGCGCAGCCACTAGCGAGCAGCGCGATGATCATGAGTGCGAAAGTTTTTTTCATTCTCTGTCTCTGCGTTCTTAGAGTGAATTCAAGTACTGCTGAACATAGCCACGATCACTCGCGTCCTTGGGAGCCAGGCTGAGGTAACGGTTGAAGTAATTCCGCGCATTGCCCTTGTTGCCTTTTTTCATGTAGTGCATTCCCAGGCGCATGTAGGTGGGCGCAAATTTCGGTGACATCTTCTCGGCCTTTTTGTAGGCCTCGATCGCTTTCCCCTCGTCGCCTGTCTCGTCCCGCCGGCTGTAGGCCTCGCCCAGATAGAAATAACCCGCAGCCGGGTAATAGCCTTTCAGCTTGCTGTCCTCCATCACGAGGATCACGCTCTTGTAGCGATCCTGACCGATGTCCTTTTTCAGGGCATCCAGCCTGATTTCGGACATGATGCCGTTGTATTGCTCCGAGCCGGTGCGGCCGCCGCCCTTGTGCTGGGTGGACATGCGCTTGAACTGCTCGATGCGATCGATCATCTTGGGGTGTGACGAGAAGAAGTAAGGCTCCTTGATGTCGAGGGCCTTGACTTCGTCAGCGAGGTACTGAAAGACCTTGTGCGCCTCGCGCGGGTCGTATCCGGCCTTGACCAGTCGCTGGTAGCCCATGGCGTCGGCCTCGCGCTCGAGTTCCCGCGAGAACCCGCTGATCGAAGAGGCCGCCGCCAGACTGGCGAAGGGAATGCCCGACACCGCAAAGCTGGCGGCATTCTTGCTGCTCACGCGTTCCTGGAAGCTGTGTTTCTCGATGAAGTGGACCGCTTCGTGACCCAGCACGGCAGCCAGTTGCGCCTCGTTTTCGATCCGCGCCAGCATGCCGATGTTGATGTAGACGCTGCCGTTGGGCAGCGCAAAGGCATTGAGCTGGGTGGAATCGTAAATTCGCACCGGGATCTTGCCCTTGAACTCCGGATACAGGCCATCCATGACCCCCTGCACGTACCTGGTCGCAGGCGCGTGCTCGTAGAGTTGACCGCTGCGCTCGATCGTATTGTCATAGCCGGCGGCCTCGTGCCACAGGCGACGCTCCTTCTCGTGCAGGTTTTCGATGTCCTGTGCGCCTTTGAAGGGGGTGACGCCTTCCATGGTGGCGCATCCGCCGAGCGACAGCAGTAGTGCAAAAATTAGAACGCTTCTCATGGTCGCCCTCCTATTTCACGTAGACCTTGCGGTACTTCTCGATCCCGGGGTACCACTCGAAGATCGAGCGGATGATGTCCTTCGCGTCGCCAGCGTCGCGCAGGTTGCTGGTGCTGCCGCGCGTTTCGTTGTTCAGCCAAAGCAGGTCGCCCGTTCTCAGGTCGATCACGCCGATGCCGACCCAGGAACGCCCCAGCGCAGGCGGCGGGCCGGTAAAGGCGCCAACAATCGGAATGTTGCCGAGCACGGCCTTGGTCTTGCGCCCGGCGGTAGACACGTAGTCGCGGCCGTAGACCATGATGGCCGCATCGGCGCCGGTCTCGCGCTGCAGCATGGCCAGCCCCGGACCAATGCTGAAGTCGAAGCGCCGGGCCTTGTGACTCAGGTCGGTGGTCACCGCGGTATCGGTCACGAGTTTGTACAGTGCGATGTGCTCGTCCACGACGGCAGCGCTGGTAGACGTCAGACGGGGGAAGCCGACTTCGCTCAGGGATTTGTCCGACTTGATGGTTTCCGACAGCGCCTTCAGTACGTTCTTGCCAACCTCGGCACTCCACTCCGGCACCTCCTCCGAAACGTCGCCGGCGGTGACTTCGTACACTTTGATATTGGTCGGCAGGACCACTACCTTCTTCGGCAGGCCGTCCGCTTGGTTGAGCAACCTGTAATGGACCCAGTGCGGCGTGCTGGCCGCTTGGGCCGCCAGCGGCTGCAAGGCAGCCACTAACAGCGCAACCAGGAATGCGGGGGTGCGTTTTGACACTTGTTCTTCTCCCTTAATAGAAAACTTTTGTTCGCTCACTGACCCACCTTAACGACAAGACAGGTGCATGCTTTAGCGAATACTGGTTTTTCTAATGTTGTTATTAGGATTTTGTTTGCCCTGAG
>DASTEA010000097.1:0-3278 GCA_035710075.1 Thiobacillus sp. | reverse complement strand
AAAAGAACCCGCGCGTGCTGGCGCTGCAGGCGCAGCTGGCGGCGGCGGATGCGCGCGTGGCGTCGATTCGCGCCGAGCGCAATCCGGCGCTGGATGTCGAAGTGATCGGCGGCGGCTATAGCCGCGAATCGACCACACGCGACGAGTTCAGCGCCGGCCTTGTGTTCAACATTCCCCTCTATCAGGGTGGCCGCGTGGATGCCCTGATGGCACGCGAACGGGCGCAAAAGGAGCGCAGCGCCGCCGAACTCGACAAGCTCAAGCTCGACCTGGCGGACACCCTGCTCGCCACGCTGCAGGAAATCGAATGGCTGCGCGGCAGTAGCCGTCCCGCCGCCGAGCGGCAGGTCGAATACCGCGACTGGGCGCTGGAGCGCGCACGCGCGGAATACGAGCTCGAGCTGAAGACCAATCTGGGCTCCAGCATGGCCGAAACCCAGGCGGCGCAACTGCGCCGCAAGCAGGTGGAATACCGTCTGGCGCTGGCGCTCGCCCGGCTGGAAGCATTGTCCGGCGGCACCCTGCCGCCTGTTGAGGGAGCACAGTAATGAAGCAGCGCATTGTGGCTATCGCACTGGCCGGGTTTGGTCTGGGGGCGGCCGGTTCGCTATGGGCGGCCGAGCAGGTCGAGCTCACCACCCGCGTGTCCGGCGTGGTCGAGGAGGTTCTGGTGAAGCCCGGGCAGCGCGTGAAGAAAGGCGCGGTGCTGCTGCGTCTCGACAGCACCGTGCTGCAGGCCCAACTCGACGAGGCGGCGGCGGAGCAGGCGCGCGCGGTCGCCGATGAGGAGGATGCCAGGCGCGAACTGGGGCGTGCCGAGGAACTGTTCAACCGCACCGTGTCGTCGACCAGCGAATTCGAAGCGGCCACGCTGCGTCACGCACGTGCGAAAGCCGCCCTGGCGGGCGCCAATGCGCGTCGCGTGATGGCGCAAAAGAACCTGCGCGACGCCGAACTTAAGGCGCCGTTTAACGGTGTGGTCAGATCGGTGCCGGGCGGGCCGGGCACCGTGGTGACGGCAGACTGCCAGCCGAAGCCGCTGGTTATCCTGAGTTCGGGACAGCCCTGATCGGTTCGGCTGGCCGGGCCTTCGCCCCTGAATGGGGGGCGATAAGCCGCGGCACTGCGCCGCAGTCGTCAGCCCGCAATGCGTTTGGCGGCCTCGGCTTCCATTTCCGCCGCCTGATGCGGTGACGCCACTGCGGCGATCACCCTGCGGCACACCGGCAAAACGGCGTTGAAGCCCGCCAAATCCTGCACTTCACTCATTTGCCGATAGGCCGGGGACTTGGTTCCCACCAGCGTGGCCATGAATTCCAGTACGTAGCTGCGCCCCGCTTCCAGGCCGGCCGCAGATTGCACAGGCGCGGCGGCAGCGGCGACGTTCCCGGTTGCCATGTTGCGCAGGGACTGGATGAATCCGCTTTGCAGCAACTCGTTCACCATCGTTTCCAGGTCGGCGCAGTTGGGCAGTTTGCCGCGCAGTTCGCTAAACGAAATGCCGTCTCCGACGCTGAACAGGATTTGCCGATGTCGGGGCCGCAAGGTGTGGCCGAGGTTGAAGATTTCTTCCTGTCCCTTAGCCGTGCGGGACAATTGCATTGTCATGTCCATGCTCACCTCCGTTGTCGTCAACAGGCGTGTGGCCTGTGTCACCCATCCAGCATGGCCTGTGCCAGATGGCTGCCGGGGACGTAAAGCCTTGATTGACGCGCCCTGAGGGGTGGACGGTGGGCCAGGGGCAAGGGCGAAATGTCTACAGGAATGACGAGTGGGCGACGGGGGGTCGAAATTTCGTCATGCGGCGCTGCAGCACGACTCGCGTACGGGCGTGCGGATCGCCCGTCAGCCGATCGCGACGCACATGGCCCCTGAAATCGGCTCGAGTGTCTTCTGGGGAAACTTCAGCTGCGCGATGCGGCGGATGCCGATTGGGTAGCGGGCACGTAATCCCAGTGGCGTTTCCAGGTGCCGACGACGAGATTCGGGTATTCCGGGCGCCCCAGGCTGCCGTTGTAGCGGCCCAGTGCGCGGAATAAGTCGCCGCGTTCGATGTCGATGTAATGGCGCAAAATCAGCGCGCCATAGCGCAGATTGGTGCGCAACTGGAACAGGTTGTGGTCGGGATCGCCGATGGCCTTGACCCAGAACGGCATCACCTGCGTGTAGCCGCGCGCGCCCACCGGCGACACCGCGTATTTGCGGAAACCGCTTTCGACCTGGATCAGGCCGAGCATCAGTTGCGGGTCGACCCCGGCGCGTGAGGCTTCCCAGTGCAGGGTGGTCAGAAATTCCAGCCGTTCGGCTTCGTCCGGCATGCGCTTGGCGAGCCGGCGCGACATCTCCTTCAGCCAGGCCGCCTCGTCCGCAATATGGCGAAACGCAGTGCGGGTGACCGCGGTGTCGGCCAGTCCGCGCTGCAGGGACGAACGCACATTGGCCGACATTGCTTCTTCACGCTGTCCACCCGCATGCGCGGGCAGGGCAAGCAGCAGGGCGGTGATCAGCAGGCCGATGTGCGTTGTTTTCTTCATGTCAGTCTCCCAACAATCCTGTCAAAAATTCCGAAGCATCCGCCAGCGCGATTTTTTGCGCTTCGCCGTCTTGTCCCGGCGCGGCGCGGCGCGGCTGGTATTCGATGACGCCGTCCTTCAGCCCGCGCTCGCCTACCGTGACGCGGTGCGGGATGCCGACCAGTTCGGCGTCGGCAAACATCACGCCGGGGCGTTCGTCACGGTCGTCCAGCAGCACGTCGACGCCAACGGCAGTCAGTTCAGCATAGAGCGTATCGGCGGCGTGTCTAACCAGCTCGCTCTTGCCGTAGCCGATTGCCACAATCACCAGCAAGAAGGGTGCCATGGTTTGCGGCCAGATGATTCCCCGGTCGTCGTGGTGCTGCTCGATGGCCGAGGCCACGATGCGCGACACGCCGATGCCGTAACAGCCCATTTCCATTGCCTGTGGCTTGCCGGCCTCGTCCAGATAAGTGGCGTTCATCGCTTGCGAATACTTGTTCCCAAGCTGGAACACGTGGCCGACCTCGATGCCGCGGCACAGCTGCAGCGTGCCTTTGCTGTCGGGGCTGGGGTCGCCGGACGTCACATTCCTTATATCGGCTACAAAGTCGGGTTCCGGCAGATCACGCCCGAAATTGACCCCGGCCAGGTGATATTTCGGCTTGTTTGCGCCACAGACAAAATCGCTCATCACGGCGACCGTGCGGTCCGCGATGATCCGGATCCGGCTGCGATCAAGCCCGACCGGTCCCAGGAAACCGG
>DASTEA010000096.1:0-6720 GCA_035710075.1 Thiobacillus sp. | reverse complement strand
CCTGTTCCGCGACGACAAGTCATACCCCTACCTGCTCTTGACGGGGCACCGTTTTCCGCGGCTGGCCTACTTCCGCGGCACGCCGAAAAAGCACGACCAGACGTTCGGCCCCTACCCTAACGCCTACGCGGTGCGCGAGAGCATCCAGCTGTTGCAGAAGGTGTTCCAGCTGCGCACCTGCGAGGACACGGTGTTCGGCAACCGCTCGCGCCCCTGCCTGCTGCACCAGATCAAGCGCTGCACCGCGCCCTGCGTCAAGCTCATCACGCCGGAAGCCTACGCGCGCGACGTGAGCGCGGCCGCCCAGTTGCTGCACGGCGAGGCCTCCGCGCTGATCGAACTGATCACCGAGCAGATGAACGCTGCTGCAAAAAATCTGGATTTCGAGACCGCCGCCCTGCTGCGCGACCGCCTGCGCATGCTGGCGACGGTGCGCGAAAAGCAGTTCGTCGACACCACCGGCGGCGAGGCCGATGCCGACGTGGTGGCGGTGGCCGAGGCCGGCGGGGTGATCGCGGTCAACCTGACCATGATCCGTGGCGGCCGGCATCTCGGCGACCGCAGCTTCTTCCCGCAGCACGGCGAAGGCGCAACGCTGCCCGAAGCACTGGAAGCCTTCATCGCCCAGCACTACCTCGAGCACCCGGTCCCGGCGCGCATTCTGGTCAGCGAAGCGATCGAGACCGATGCGCTGGAAGCGCTGCTGTCCGAACAGGCCGGCAAGAAAGTCAGCCTGCTGCACCGCGTCACCGGCGAGCGCCGGGTCTGGATCGGCATGGCGCAGGCCAACGCACGCCTGTCCGCCGTGCGCCGCAGCGCCGACCGCGCCAACCAGTCGCAACGGCTTGCCGCGCTGCGCGACACGCTCGATCTGCCGCAGTTGAACCGCATCGAATGCTTCGACATCTCGCACACCATGGGCGAAGCCACGGTCGCCTCGTGCGTCGTCTACGAAGGCGACGACCTGAAGAAATCCGACTACCGCCGCTACAACATCAGCGGCATCACCCCCGGCGACGACTACGCCGCGATGCGGGCCGCACTGGTCAAGCGCTTCCACAAGAGCATCGAGGAGAACGGCGTACTGCCCGACCTGCTCTTGATCGACGGCGGCAAAGGTCAAATTTCGAGCGCGGTCGAGGCAATGACCGAACTCGGCTTGGGCGATGTTTTGCTGCTCGGGGTGGCCAAGGGCGAGGCACGCAAGCCCGGCCTGGAAACCCTGATCTTTGCCGACGGCCGCGAACTGAGGCTCGCCAAGGATCACCCCGGCTTCCACCTGATCCAGCAGGTCCGCGACGAGGCTCACCGCTTCGCCATCACCGGCCATCGCGCAAAACGCGGCAAGGCACGCGTGCAGTCGACCCTGGAAGACATCGCCGGAATCGGCCCCAAACGCCGCAAACAGCTACTCGAACACTTCGGCGGCCTGCAGGGCGTGCGCGACGCAGGCGTCGACGCACTTGCCACGGTGAACGGTATCAGCCGAGAATTGGCGGAAACCATCTACCACGCCCTCCACTAAAAATAATGCCCCTCAACCTTCCCAACCTGCTCACCTGGCTGCGCATCCTGTTTATTCCGCTGATGGTGGGCGTGTTCTACCTGCCGGAGGGCTGGATGACGCCGTACGAGGCCAATCTGTTGGCTGCCGCTTTTTTCGGCGTGGCGGCGCTGACCGACTGGCTCGATGGTTTTCTGGCGCGCGCGCTGGGCCAGACCTCGGCCTTCGGCGCCTTTCTCGACCCGGTGGCCGACAAGCTGATGGTCGCCGCCGCGCTGATCGTGCTGATCGACCTCGATCGCGTGGCACCGCTCATTGGGCTCATCATCATCGGCCGCGAAATCACCATCTCGGCCCTGCGCGAATGGATGGCCAAGGAAGGCAAATCTGCCAGCGTGGCGGTATCTTTTGCCGGCAAGCTGAAAACCACGGCACAGATGGTCTCAATCGTGCTGCTGCTGTATTTCAGCCCCGTCGCCGGCCTGCCCATCGCCAGCATCGGCACGCTGCTGATCTGGATCGCCGCACTGCTCACCCTGCTGTCGATGGCGTATTACCTTGTGATGGCAGCGCGCGCGCTGCAAAAAACTTCGTGAAAATTGTTGACAGGAAAAAGCGGAATCCCCATAATGCGCAGCCTTCAACGCGGGAATAGCTCAGCTGGTAGAGCGCAACCTTGCCAAGGTTGAGGTCGGGAGTTCGAACCTCCTTTCCCGCTCCAGCATTCTGGGGAAAACAGATGGCTCAGCCCGGATGTTTTCCCCTTTTCGTTTATGTGGTTTACCGCGAAGGCGCGTTAGCAAAGCGGTTATGCACCGGATTGCAAATCCGTGTAGGTCGGTTCGACTCCGGCACGCGCCTCCAGATTCAGACGGCTGTCCGCTTCGCCCGGATGGTGAAATTGGTAGACACAAGGGACTTAAAATCCCTCGCCAGTGATGGCGTACCGGTTCGATTCCGGTTCCGGGCACCATCTTATCTTCCAGTCTGCCGGCCCGAGTGGTATAATTTCGGCGCTTGATTATTATCACAATGGGCGGTTCGCCCATTTTTTATTTGTGCTGCGCCGTGAGTTTAGTTGCACTGCGCAGCGGCACGAAGATGGATTTGCAATGATGGATCTGCCCGCCCGCCTGGAGCCTGTACTCGCCGAACTCGGTTACGAGCTGGTGATGCTTGAACGCGCCGGACGCGGGCTGTTGCGGATATTTATTGACAAGCCGGACGGCATCACGATTGAGGACTGCGCCAAGGTGAGCAATCACCTGAGCCACCTGTTTACTGTCGAGAACATCGACTACGACAGGCTGGAAGTATCCTCGCCCGGCATCGACCGGCCGCTGGTCAAGCCGCAGGACTATGTTCGCTTCGCCGGCGAGCCGGTGACGCTCAAGCTCAGGGTGCCGATGGACAATCGGCGGCGCCTCAGCGGTCAGCTGGTCGGCCTGGAAGAAAATGCAGTGAAGTTGATCGTCGATGGCACGGAAGTGTCGATCGATTTAAGGAATGTGGACGCTGCCCGCCTGAACCCCAAGGTTTAGGCAAGCTGGAGGGAATGATGAGTCGTGAATTGTTAATGCTGGCCGACGCGCTGGCGCGCGAAAAAAACGTGGGCCCGGAGGTGGTATTCGAGGCGTTGGAGCAGGCGCTCGCCTCCGCCACCAAAAAGCGCTTCAAGGAAGAGGCTGACGTGCGCGTGTCGATCAATCGCGACACCGGCGACTATGAATCCTTCCGCCGCTGGCAAGTGGTGTCCGAAGCCGATCTGGAATCCGAGGGTTACCAGATTCTGCTGATCGACGCCCAGGACAAGCATCCCGACATCGAGATCGGCGACTACATCGAGGAGCCGCTGGAAAACATCGAGTTCGGCCGTATTGGCGCACAGGCCGCCAAACAGGTCATCCTGCAGAAGATCCGCGACGCCGAGCGCGAACAGATCATCAGCGACTTCCTTGATCGCAAGGAACACCTCGTCAACGGCGTAGTGAAACGCATCGACCGCGGCAACGCCATCATCGAATCGGGCCGCATCGAGGGTTTCCTGCACCGCGACCAGATGATCCCGCGCGAGAACCTGCGCGTCGGCGACCGCGTCCGCGCCTACCTGCTTCGCATCGACCGCGGCGCTCGCGGCCCGCAGGTGGTGCTGTCACGCACCGCGCCCGAATTCATCATGAAGCTGTTTGAACTCGAAGTGCCGGAAATCGAGGAAGGCCTGCTTGAAGTCAAGGCGGCCGCCCGTGACCCCGGCCTGCGCGCCAAGATTGCGGTGGTGTCGCACGATCCGCGCATCGACCCGATCGGCACCTGCATCGGCATGCGGGGCTCGCGCGTCACCTCGGTGACCAACGAGCTGGCGGGCGAGCGCGTGGACATCATCCACTGGTCGGCCGACCCCGCGCAGTACGTCATCAATGCGCTGGCGCCCGCCGAAGTCAGCTCCATCGTGGTGGACGAAGACAAGCACAGCATGGACGTGGTGGTGGACGAGGAACAGTTGGCGATGGCGATCGGCCGCGGCGGCCAGAACGTGCGCCTGGCGTCCGAGCTGACCGGCTGGGAGCTCAATATCATGTCGCGCGAAGCGGCAGAAGAGAAGCAGTCGAGCGAAAGCGGCAAGACCCTCGCGCTCTTCGTCGAGAAGCTCGATGTGGACGCGGAAGTTGCCCAGATTCTGGTTGACGAAGGCTTCTCCACGCTGGAAGAAGTCGCCTACGTGCCGCTCAACGAAATGCTTGAGATCGAGGCATTCGACGAAGACCTGGTGAACGAACTGCGCAACCGTGCCCGCAACGCATTGCTGACCGCGGCCATTGTTGGCGAGGAACAGGTCGAGGCCTCCGCGGGCGACCTGTTGTCGCTCGAAGGCATGGACGCAGAAACCGCACGCACGCTTGCCAGCAAAGGCATCCACACCACCGAGGACCTGGCGGAACTGGCAGTCGACGAATTGACCGAAATGTCCGCCATGGATGCCGAACGCGCCAAACAATTGATCATGGCCGCACGCGCGCCCTGGTTTGCCCAAGGCTGACACGCCAAGAGGACTGCATGAACGTAGAAGAATTTGCCCAGGAACTGAAACTGCCGCCTCAGCTGTTGCTTGAACAGCTGAAGGCGGCAGGCGTCAGCAAAAGTGATGTAGTCGACCCCGTAACCGAAGCGGACAAGGCGCATTTGCTCGACTATCTGCGCAAGATGCACGGCGGCGGCACCGAGACCGGAAAAACCAAGATCACCATCACGCGCAAGCAGACGGGTGAGATCCGCAAGACCGACAGCACCGGTAAGTCGCGCACCATTCAGGTGGAAGTGCGCAAGTCGCGTACCTACGTCAAACGCGATGCCGCTGCGCTGGCGGGCGAAGCCCAGCCCGCGGCAGAGACCGTGCCCGAAGCCGAACCGGCTCCGCTGGTCGAGGAACTGGCTCAGCCTGTGGTCGAAGCCAGGGTTGAAGCCCCCGCCCCCGAGCCCGTCGTCGAACCGGTTGCGGCCAAGCCTGCTGAGGTTGAGCCCGTTGCCGCCGAGCCCGCGGTGGTGGAACCCGTCGCCAAAGCCGTCGCCAAACCTAAAGCAGTCGCTGAAGCTGCACCCGTGCCGCTTGAGGCGGCCGTGGAGCCCGCAGCGGAACCTGCCCCGGTGGTGAAGAAAACCACCCGCATCAAAAAGGCTTCGATCCTGAACGAGGCGGAAGTCAAGGTGCGCGCAGAAGAAGCACGCCGCCACACTGCGCTGCAGGAACGCCAGGCCTCGGACGCCAAGGCCCGCATCGAGCGCGAGGCCTTGCGCAAGCAGGCCGAAGCCGCGCGTGAAACCGCCAAGCTGGTGGCGGCCGAGAAAGCCGCCGCCCCCGCTGCGCCTGCCGCACCCGTTGCGCCCACCGCCAAAACGCTGCACAAGCCCGACAAACCGGCTGCGGCAAAGGGCGCCAAAGGGCCGGACAAGAAAGCCGCAGGCAGCTGGAAGGATGAGGCCGCAAAACGCAAGGGCGGACTCAAGACCCGCGGCGGCGCCGTGCCCGACGCAGGCTGGCGTGGCCGCAAAGGCAAATCCAGACCCGGCCAGGAGGAAACCACCTTCGTGGCCCCGACCGAGCCGATCGTGCGCGAAGTGCTGGTTCCCGAAACCATCACCGTCGCCGAGCTTGCCCACAAGATGTCGGTGAAGGCGGCCGAGGTCATCAAGGCACTGATGAAGCTGGGCAGCATGGTGACCATCAACCAGGTGCTCGATCAGGAAACCGCGATTATCGTCATCGAGGAAATGGGCCACATCGGCAAGGCCGCCGCGCTTGACACGCCGGAAGCCTTCCTCATCGACACCGGCTTTACCGGCGAAATGGTCATGCGTGCACGCCCGCCGGTCGTCACGGTGATGGGTCACGTCGACCACGGCAAGACCTCGCTGCTCGACACCATCCGGCGCACCCGGGTGGCCAGCGGCGAAGCCGGCGGCATCACCCAGCACATCGGCGCCTATCATGTCGAAACCGAAAAAGGCGTCATCACCTTCCTCGACACCCCGGGCCACGAAGCGTTTACCGCAATGCGGGCGCGCGGCGCCAAAGCGACCGACATCGTGGTGCTGGTGGTGGCGGCGGACGACGGCGTCATGCCGCAGACCATTGAAGCCATCCACCATGCCAAGGCAGCAGGCGTGCCGCTGGTCGTGGCCATCAACAAGGTCGACAAGCCCGACGCCAACCCCGAGCGCATCCGTCAGGAGCTCGTCGCGCAGGGCGTCACCCCCGAGGAATGGGGCGGCGACACCATGTTCGTCGAGGTGTCGGCCAAGGCCAATACCAATATCGATGGCTTGCTCGACGCCATCCTGCTGCAGGCCGAAGTGCTGGAACTGCAGGCTGCGGCTGAAGGGCCGGCAAAAGGCCTCGTCATCGAGGCGCGGCTGGACAAGGGCAAGGGCCCGGTCACCACGCTGCTGGTGCAATCCGGCACCCTGCGCCGCGGCGACATGGTGCTGGCCGGCCAAGCCTTCGGCCGCGTGCGCGCCATGCTCGACGAATCGGGCAAGACGGTGACCGAAGCTGGCCCTTCGATTCCGGTCGAAATCCAGGGTTTGTCCGACGTGCCGCGGGCGGGAGAGGACATGATGGTGCTGCCCGACGAGCGCAAGGCGCGCGAAATCGCGCTGTTCCGTCAGGGCAAGTTCCGCGACGTGCAGCTCGCCAAAAAACAGGCTGCCAAGCTGGAATC
>DASTEA010000095.1:0-4869 GCA_035710075.1 Thiobacillus sp. | reverse complement strand
ACAGATACCCTACCCGGCGCGCCCACTTGCCCGTCGGTTGGTTGCCGACCCAGGCGGCGACATCCTCGTGTGGCAAGCGCTGAAATACCTCCCGCAGAAGCTCAAGGTGCAGGTGGTCATACTTGAGTGCGAACTCGACATGGGCGATGGGATGGGGCGCGGGTGTATAGGATTTCGGGAAGTACTCCCATCCCACGCCGTCGCCCGGGACGACCTTGGGCCGCACCAAATTCGCTTCGTGGATGCGTTTGCTGCTAAAAACCCCGATTACGTTTTACCGGATGGGCTGCCGCAAGCGAGACTGCCGGACTCATGGAGCAGGATTTCATGGCGCCTGCTCGAAAACCGATACAACCGCACGAATCCGATTAGGTTTTCGTTGCGTTGCACGATAGTGGTTATTTTCGACTTCACGTTACCCAGGGGGCTGCCCAATCGACGGCATTAGTGACGTGGGCAGGCAATATCCTTGTTGCCACCCAGTCTCCCACCCAAACAACAAAACCGCCAATTCGCAAGACAGGGAAACAATCCCTTTAACGGCGCACCATTGCGCCGTTTTCATTTCAATACTCAGCGCATTTCTTCATGGGGAGCGAGGGTCGCGAGTGGAGAGGGGAATCACGCCCGCTTGATGAGGGTGCCGACGCCTTCGGGCGTCAGGATTTCCAGCAGCAGGGCGTGCTCGACGCGGCCGTCGATGATGTGCGCGGTCTTGACGCCGCTGTTCACCGCGTCGACCGCATAGCCGACCTTGGGAATCATGCCGCCGGAGATGGTGCCATCGGCGGTGAACTCATCGACCTGCCGTGGCGTCAGGCCGGTGAGCAGCTTGCCTTCCTTGTCCAGCACGCCGGGGGTGTTGGTGAGAAAGATGACCTTTTCCGCCTTCAGCACGCCTGCCAGCTTGCCGGCCGCGACATCGGCGTTGATGTTGTAGGCATTGCCTTCCGCGTCGGTGCCGAGCGGCGCGACCACCGGGATGAAATCGCCCGAGTCGAGCAGCTCGATGATTTTCGGATCGATGCTGGTGATCTCGCCCACCTGGCCGATATCCAGAAACTTGCCGAGTTCTTCCTTGCTCGCCACCAGCATCTTCTTGGCGTGGATGAAGTTGCCGTCCTTGCCGGTCAGCCCCACCGCCTTGCCGCCGTGCTTGTTGATGAGGGTGACGATGTCCTGGTTGACCAGGCCGCCGAGCACCATTTCAACCACGTCGAGCGTTTCCTCGTCGGTCACCCGCATGCCCTGGATGAAGTCGGTCTGCTTGCCGATTTTTTTCAGCAGGCTGGCGATCTGCGGACCGCCGCCATGAACCACCCCCGGGTTCATCCCCACCAGCTTCAGCAGCACCACGTCCTTGGCGAAGGCCTCCATCAGATGCCGTTCGGTCATGGCATTGCCGCCATACTTGATGACGATGGTCTTGTCGTAGAAACGCTGGATGTAGGGCAGCGCCTCGGACAGGATGTGCGCCTTCTCGGCGGCGGTGTGGGGGGGGATCATGGCGGCTCCGGGTTGAGTTTGGGGCGGATTTTACGCCAATAAAAATGAAGCCGGCGCGCAGCGCCCCCCAGCCGCGCGGGCCGGGGTTGCCGCTTGGTGTAGCCGCCTCTAAAGTGCGTGAATCGGGGCGGGGGCGCCCCGCCTACCCGGCAGGGAAACCGTGGTAGGCGGCCCGCCCCCGGGCCGAAGGGTGCGCGTGGCGCACCGTTTTGCCGGGATACTCAGTGATGGTGATGCTGCATGGGTTGATTGGGCATGGGTTGATTGGGCATGGCGCCGCTGCCCATGGGAGAGCGGGCCTCGGCCTTCAGTTCGACTGTCTGCCGCTTGCCGCCTGATTCCACCGTCAGGATCAAGGGGATGACGTCGCCGGCAGCAATCGGCTGCTGCAGGTTCATCAGCATGATGTGAAAGCCGCCGGGCTCGAGCGAAACCGTCTTGCCTTTCGGCAGTTCGATCGCCTTCACTTCGCGCATCCGCATGACATCACCGTCCATCTTCATTTCATGCATCTCCACCCGCGGCACCGCCGGGCTGGATACGCTGACGAGACGCGCATCGGCATCCGAACGGATCTGCATGTAGGCGCCGCTGACGTGCTGCCCCGGCATGGTGGCGCGCGCCCAGGCGTTGCTGACGCTGATGTCGGCGGCCCAGGCGGGCAGGCTGGCACTGATCAGCAGCGCGGCGGCAAAAAGTGCTTTCATCGGTGTCTCCTCAAAGTAAAAACCATCAGAACTGGACATTGACCGCAGTGTAAATCGAACGGCCCATGCCGGGAACGGGGGTGCCCCATTGCGGCACGGTCGCGACCGCCTGGGTGGTCATCGTCGTGCCCTGGCCGAGGTAGGCGCCGCCGAGCGGATGGTAGTAGAGCCGGTCGAACAGGTTCTCCACGCCAAAATCGACGCGCACCTTCTTCCACGAATGGCTGCCGCGCAGGTTGACGAGGGCGTAGCCCGGGGTTTCCATCTCGTTGCGCATCTCGGAAACATCATCTTTCCGGCTCACCATCACCAGTTCTGCGGCGTTGTCCCAGCCGCCCCGCTTCTGGGTCAGCGCGAGCTTGGCGTTGAGCGGCATGATGTTGTAAAGCCCGTCGCCCGTGTCGCGGTTCTCGCCCTTGGTGTAGCTGAGCAGGCCGTTGAGCCCGAACTCGCCCGCGCCGGTCTTCGCCAGCGGCATCCTGCCTGACAGGTCGATGCCATACAGGCGCGCCGACTGATTGACGAACTTGAGCACGGTGAACTGGTCAGTCTGGAGCGCCGCCCGTGGGGCGTTGGTCGTGGCATCCCACTGGATCGCGTCGATGTAGTCGCTCACCTGGGTGTAATAGGGCGTGGCCTTGAACGCCCAGTGGCGGTCGGCCGCATGCCAGTCGAAGGTCGCGGACGCGGTGTTGGCTTGTTCCGGTTCCAGGTCAAGGTTGCCGATGTAGCCATTGCCGTCACCGGCCCAGTTGACCATCAGTGCCGCCATCTGCCAGGTGGACCAGGCGTAGCGCTCGTGCAGGTTTGGCGAGCGTGTCTTGTGAGCGAAGCCGAACTCGACATCGCGCGTGGCGTCAGGCGTGTAGCGCGCCAGCACGGTCATGTCCCAGTTGTTGTCGGTCTTGCTGTGGTCGGCATTGTTGAAGCTGGCGGCATCGCGGGTCTGATTGCCTGAGCTTGCTGCAACGGCGGTCGGGAAGGCGCTGAGGTTATAGCCATGCACATCCCCCGCATCCATCGCGACGCGCTCGTAGCGCAGGCCGGCCAGCGTCAACCATTGCGGGCTGTGCTGCTTTTCCCATTCGCCGAAGACGGCCGCCCGGTCGCGCTCGCCGTCGTTGATGTTCCAGAAGGTGTTGGGCCACATGCCGGCGCCGGAGGCCGGCCACCAGTCGTCGAGGCGGTAGCGCTGGTATTCGGTGCCGACGCGCAGCAGGTCCTGCTGGGTCAGGTCGATGTCGGCCTTGACGACCCCCCCGGTGTTCGTGCTCGCGGTGTACATCGGCATACCGGCGGCGCAGGTTGCGCTGGGCCCGCCGCAGGGATCACCGGGATAAGAGGGGATTCCCTGTAGATACCAGTACTTCTTGTCGTCACCGAAGTCCATGAAGTGATCGACATCCTCATGGTAGACGCGCGCTTCCAGCGTGCCCCAGGCGAGGTCGCCGAGGTAGCGCAGGTTCACGCGCTTCTGGTCGTTGTCGAGCATGTCCATGCGCTGATTCGGCCACAACTGATAGGGCAGGTCCTGCAGGCCGAACTTGGCTTCCACCAGGTGGCTGCCGCCGCCGAACGCCAGGCCCAGCGTGTGGTTGCGCGTGTCGTAGGCAGTCGAGCCGACCTCGTCGAGCGGCAGGGTGTGTCCCGGCCGGCCGGTGAAGGTCGGGTCGCCGCTCGGGACGTAGAGCCCATCCTTGAAGTCGCCGCCGGCATCGTAGTTGTCGGATTTGGCGATGGCGCCGGTGTAGGAAATATTGAAGCTTTCGGTCGCATAGGTGGCCGCAACATTGCCGCCTCGGGCATTGCCGTTGCCGCGGTAGAACGCGCCGACCTCGCCCTTGACGAGGCTTGCCTGGCCGGCCGCGGCGAACTCGGGAGCGGCGGTTTCCGCAATGATCGAGCCGCCGATGCTGTCGCCGCCGACGCTCACCGGCGCGATGCCGGCATACACCTCGATCGTCTCGATCTGCGACGGATCCAGATACGACAGCGCCGGGTTCATGTGGTTGGGGCACGCCGAGATCAGGTCCATGCCGTCGACCTTGATGCGCAGGCGGTCGTCCGCCAGGCCGTGGATCGCAGGCAGGCTGGAAACGCCGCCGGCGCCGTACAGGCTCACGCCCGGGACGTCCCTGAGGAGGCTCGCCGAATCGCTGGTCGCGGGCCGTAAGGATTGCAAATTTTCCACCTCAAGGCCGAACGGGGCGACGGCTTTCGGCGTGCCGGTCACCACAATCGTCATCAGGGGGGCGGCGTCTTCCGCGCTGGCCGCGACGGGCAACAGGCAGGCAGCAATCAGCGCGGGCAACAGGCGGGGAACGAAAGCAGGATCTGGCATGGCAAGTTTCGAACAGGAATGGAACAAACGGACTTGATTCTCCCTTTTGTGACGCCGTCCCGGAATGCGACATATCGCCGCAGGCGTTCCGCCAAGCGGTTTCCAGCCTGGTGACCAGGCAAAAAAATCCCGCCACGCAGGCGGGATAGGAAGGGATGCGCGGTAAAGCCACCCTCGCACTGTAGGTCAGGCGCGCGCCGCGCACAATTGGACAAATTGTCGCAGCCCGCAGCGCCCGGCGCGCGCGCATTACAATGCCGCCATGCCGTCTTCGACCGATTCCACGCTGCTCTCCACCCTGCCCGCGCGTGCCCT
>DASTEA010000094.1:0-10541 GCA_035710075.1 Thiobacillus sp. | reverse complement strand
TCATGCTGTAGGCCAGACCGATGGTCAGCAACAGCCCCAGTACCACGCCACCTAGAACCTTCCACATTGCTCTTCTCCTTAGCGGTTTAAATGCGGACGCGTCGGTCAGGGAACACGCCTGTACTGACGCCTCGCATTTTCAGAAACATGCCACAATTCCATTCTCGGACATAATCTAAATATATCAACATAAGAATATTCCAAGATCCTAAAAGACTCCGGCCGGGGCACCACAGCGAAGCGTTGACCACCCGGATTATGCCGCACTGCGTCACCGAGCAGGTGATGGGCGTGGCCGCGCCGCGCCGAAGGCCGCATCGTCTCGGTGCTCGAAGGCGGCTACCACCTGCACCGCCACGCTGCGGCCGAGGGCACTGAGGCCATGCTCTTGATGGCGGCGTTGCGAATCGCGCAGGCCGCTTGTTCGAGGCCAGCTTACGGTTCGCCCCGGCCGCACAGCGCCCGCCGCCCGTCCGCGTCAAGCCCGGAAGGCAGGGGCGCCGCCGGGCCAGCCAGCCAGGCGGCCAGGTCCTCCAGCACCACCTTGGCTCCGAGATCGCGGGTGAGCAGGTGGTAGCCGCTGGGGTAGATGGCGACCCGGGCCGAGGCCGGCAAGGCGGGGAGCATCCGGCAGATGGGACGCCGCGGGATGATCTCGTCGCGCTCGCCATAGAGGACCAGAGCGGGCACCGTCAGCCCGGGCGCGGCGGCGAGCGCCCGGTCCATCAAGTGGGTCAGGCCCCACAGGGCGTCCGCCCGAGCTTCCTTGATCACCAAGGGGTCCCTGCCCAGCGCGCGCAGCATCGCCTCGTTGTCGGAAGCGGTGATGCCGAGCCCGCGGCCGCTGAGCCGCAATCCCGGGAGGCTGTGCGTCAGCAGCCACAGCGCGGCACGCTGCAGCGGATTCATGGTCGCCCGCCCCCACACCGCTGCAGCCACCAGCACCGCCCCGTCGGCCGCTGCGGGCGTTTCGGCGAGGACGCTCATGACCACCGCGCCCCCCATGCTCTCCCCCAAGAGGTAGAGCGGGCGGCCGGGGTGACGCTGGCGCAGCAGGGCCGCCACCGTCCTCGCATCGTCCACGAGCAGCGCCGCGCCGGGCCAGATGCCGCGCTGGGCGGTGGCGCCGAAGCCGCGCTGGTCGTAGGCATAGGTGGCGATATCCTGGGCAGCGAGGAAGGGCCCCACTTCGGCGAAGGCCTGCCTGTAGTCGTTAAAGCCATGCAGGGCAAGCACGACTGCGCGTGGCGCCCCCTGCGGTTGCCAGACGCTCAGGGGCAGCGTTGCGCCGTCAGCGGCGATCACGCGGTCGGCCTCCAGGCGCGGGGCAGTCGGGCACACCCCGCGTTGTTGCACCAAGGGGCTGGCGCAGCCGGCCAGCCACGCCAGCAACACCAGGATCGAACAGACCCTGACGCTCACCGGGCCGGCCCCGGTCCGGCTTTCACCGCCACCCCCGCCAGACCGAACTGCAGCTATCGGGCAAGGGCTCGCTGCCGTGGCCCGGCTGGCAATCCACCACGACTGGAAAGGACATGGCCATCTCCTCACTCTTTCTGAAGAATAGCTTCGGCAAAAAAAGAGGCTTTTCTTGAGCTTGCAAGAAACAAAGACCTCTATGAATGCCGTCTCATGCGGCGCGCGCTTTTAACTTCCCATATGAAGATGCCGACAAGGAGAACCATGAGGCCGATGAATAGGCCGACGTTTTCACGAAGGAACGACTCGCCGATAAAGACGATGAGAAAAGCAAACGGGATTTCCACAAGTGCCAAAGCCAACAAGAAAGACCGAAATGGATATCGCGCAGCCCCCAAGGCATACCCGGATATCTCGGCGGGAAGCGAGCAGATCACGATAAGCACAAACGAAAAAGGGAGTTCTCCCGATAGGAAGGCGGCATTGCTGAAGCGTTTCCCGCTCAACTTCTTTTCGACAAAGGCCCGATCTCGAAAAAATCTGCCGATGGCGTAAGTCGCCATCCACCCAAACAACCAACCCACCGATAGAAGGAGAAAGGTCGGCCATTTTCCCCACACCAGAACAGCGGAAGGGACAAGCAGCACGCTGGAGAGGAAGAGAAACAATACTGAAGCGGCCGAGGCAAAAAAGAAAATGACGGCACCCCAGACAGGCGCTTCTTGTATCGTCCTGCCTACCCACACAATCATGGCCAAAAGTTCATCGCGCAAGCCATAGGCAATCAAGGCGAACGACGCAATAAAGAAAAACAAGAAAACAACTAGACGAAAAACCTCCGGGCCGCTGATGGCAATGCGTTTCATGGCATTATTTTTTCTTGGTGATCTCGAAGACCCGTGCAAGCGCGCCCTTGCTTTTCAATAGTCGCTTTCTTTATAGCCTGAAAGAGGACACGTTACAGGCTTCGTAAATGCCAGCTCTGGCTGGACGCGGCCGATGACGCCCCTGCCCAACGCCTTGGCGATCAACAGCGCCGATTCGCTAAAACGCCCATCCCGCCACGACCAGTGACCAGCGCACCGCCGCCGCCACGGCGAGCGCCACGCCGATGGAGAGCGCGACCGAATAAAGCGCGTCGCGCCGGCCGAGCAGCTTCAGCATCATGGCGAAGGTGGACACGCAGGGCACATAAAAGGTCAGAAACACCAGGAAGGTGGCAATCTGCGTGGTGTCGAGCACGCTGGCCAGTTCCTGCGTGCCGAGCGCATGGAACACCATCAGCAAGGACAGTTCCTTGCGCAGCACGCCGAACAGGATCGGTATTCCCAGCGCCACCGGCAACCCCAGCCACCACCCCGTCACCGGCGTCAGCGCGAGGTTGATCCAGGCGTCCATGCCGACATGGCCCAGCAACGCCAGCACCACACTGCCCGCCATCAGGAGCGGCAGCACGATGGTGACGATGTCGCGGCTGCGCTCCCAGGTGTTGGCCAGCAGGGCGTGCAGGGTGGGCACGGCGTAGGCCGGGATTTCCTGGATCATGCCGGGCGTGGTCTCGGGATAGCGGCGCTTCAAGAGCTTGCCGACCAGGCTGACGACGACGGGGACGAGCATGAACAGCGCGAACACGCCGAAGCCGCCGAGGTATTTGCCGCCCACTGCAAGGATGATGGCCGAGCGCGCCGAACAGGGCAGGAAGGTGATCAGCAGCGAAGCCACCGTGCGGTCGCGGCCGCGGGTGACGGCGGCGGTGGCGGCCAGCGCCGGCACGTTGCAGCCCAGCCCCATCAGAAAAGGCAGGGCGACGCCGCCGTGCAGCCCCAGCCGGTGGAACCCGCGATCCACCACGAAGGCCACGCGGTGCATGATCCCGGACTCTTCCAGCCACACCAGCAGCAGCACCAGCGGGATCATGTAGGGGATGACGATGCCCATGAGGCCGATGAAGCCATCCAGCACGGCGCGGGCAACCACCCCCACGAGGTCGGTCGGTTGCCACGGCGCGGCCCATTCGATCAGGCGCGCGACCGTGAGGGCGTCGAGAAAAGCGCTTACTTCGAACACGAACAGCAGCACCAGCGCGAAGACCGCCAGCGAGCCGGCGAAGCCCCAGCGCGGATGCAGGAAGAGATCGTCCGCCCAGATTTGCCAGCGCGGCGGCGCGCCGGCCTGGCCGGGGCGGGTCACCGCCTCGTACAGCACGGCGGCGCGGTGATGCCGGTCGGCATGGATTTCCTCAGCCAGCGGGCGCGGCAAGGCCCGATCTGCCGCGGCGCGCGCGGCGAGCAGGAGGGCGTACTGGTCAGGGAAGTGCGCCTGCAATTCCTGCGCGAAGTAGCCGTCGTTCTCCGCGAGCTGCAGCGTCAGCAAAGCGTCGGGAACCGCGAACGCCGCCGCCACCTCTGGTTGCCGGGCGATGCCGGCAATGGCCTGCAATTGCGCCTCGATGTGCGCGCTGGGGGGATGGGCCGATGGCTGCGCGTGGGCCGACCTTGCCTCGCGCGCGGCGCGCACCGCGGTGGAGAACAGATCGGCCAGACCAATGCCCATGTGCGCCACGGTCGGCACCACCGGCGCGCCCAGTTTGGCCGACAGGGCGCGCACATTGATGAAGCGCCGCCTGGCACGCGCTTCGTCCATGCGGTTGAGCGCAAACACCATCGGCCTGCCCAACTGCATCAATTCCAGGGCGAGTTCGAGGTCGCGCTCTAGCGCCGTGGCATCCATCACCATCAGCAGCACGTCGGGGGCGGCGAAAGCGCTCTCCGGCTGATGCGCCTCGTGGCGAGCGATGGCGGGCCAGCGGTCGCCCCACAGCAGATATTTCAGCGTCACGCACGCGTCGTCGTCCAACTGGTGAAGGCCGTCGATGGCGGGCAGCGCGACCAGGGAAATCTGATCGATGCCCACTTCGACCAGGCATTCCTCATACGCGGATCCGATGCCGGCCAGGCGCTCGTGGCGTGTGGAGGTGCTGGCGGCAGCGCGGAAGATGCTGTGCTTGCCGCTGCCAGTGCGGCCGACGATCGCCACGCGAGGCCGCCGGGCGCCGCGCAATCCGGGGCCGTGGAGGGGAAAGCTCTGCGCGCGCGGGATCATTTATTAGCGATGTCTCATATGAGAATGTTTCTCATTTGTATGGGTTTCTGGCGTGACTGTCAATCCTTGCCCTGGCGAACCTATCCTGTCGGCCACTCGATCGCCCTGAGCGCAACGCGCTACTCCAGATGGCCCAATAAAAAGCGGGCGCGGCCTATGCAGCCGCGCCCGCTTCCTTTCCGCACCCTCGAATCAATACTTCAGGGTCAACCCTTTCTGTTTGGAAAAATACATCGCCAGATCAAGCATGTCCGCATCGGACAGGGCTTGCACCTGGCCGGCCATGATGGGGTTTTTGCGCTTGCCCGACTTGTAATCCTTGAGTGTGTGATAGAGATAATCGCGGTATTGACCCGCCAGCTTGGGGAAAGCAGGCACGGTGCTGACGCCGTCCGCGCCGTGACAGGCGGCGCAGGCGGTCGACTTGGCCTTGCCCGCCTCATAATTGCCCTTGGCGTGAACCGGCAGTGAAACCCCCAGCGCGAACGCGGCGAGGATGAACAATGTTGTTTTCATGGTGCGGTCCTCGGTTGTTAGTTGGCAGGGCCACTGTAGGACGACGCGTAATACGCCGCGAGATCTTCCATGTCCTGCTCGGACAGGCTGCCGGCAATGCCCTTCATGCTGGGGTGGTTGCGTTCGCCACTCTTGTAGGCCTTGAGCGCCGCCACGATATAATCGGCATGCTGCCCGCCCAGCTTGGGAACGCTGTAAACGCTGGGATAGGCAGTGCGCCAGCCGGGAATGCCGTGGCAGCCTGCACACATCGAGGTTTTGAGTTGTCCGGCCTTGGGGTCGCCCGCTGCCTGTGCCGGCACGGCCAACGCCATCAGCACGGCCGCGCACAGCGTCATCGTGGTGGTTTTCATCTTCCTCGCTCTCTCTGGTTGTGTTGTTTTTGAGACCCCGTCTGACGCAGGGTTTGCACCGGATTATAAAGCCGGACAGCCCGGTTGGCGAAAGCCGCCCGGAGCAAAAATCCTTTTATACCAACGGCTTATAATGTTATTCACTAATATACTTCTGGACTTCGCGTGATCGATCTCAAGGCCTGCCCGCTCTGGCTCTACCGCCTGCTGCCCTTTTTGCGCTGGTGGCCCAGCGTCACCCCGCAAACCTTCAAGGCCGACACCGTCGCCGCGTTCACCGGCGCGCTCATCGTGCTGCCGCAGGCGGTGGCGTTTGCCACCATTGCCGGACTGCCGCCCGAATACGGCCTCTATGCGGCGATGGTGCCCGCCATCGTCGCTGCGCTGTGGGGGTCGAGCTGGCATCTGGTGTCGGGGCCGACGACCGCAATCTCGATCGTGGTGTTTGCCTCGATCAGCCCGCTGGCCGAGCCCGGCAGTCCGCAGTTCATCGGCCTGGTGCTCACGCTCACGCTGCTGGCCGGGCTGATCCAGTTGGGGATGGGCCTGGCGCGGCTGGGCGGGCTGGTCAATTTCATCTCGCACACGGTCATCATCGGCTTCACCGCAGGCGCGGCGATCCTCATCGCCGCCAGCCAGATCAAGAACTTCTTCGGCCTCGAGATGCCGCGCGGCGCGCACTTCCATGAGGTGCTGATCCAGTTCGGCAGCCACGTCATGGACACCCAGCCCTGGGTATTGACGGTCGGCGCGGTCACGCTGGTGTCGGGCATCCTCGCCAAGCGCTATCTGCCGAAGCTGCCGTACATGATCCTTGCCATGGTGGTGGGCGGCGTGGTGGCGGCGATCCTCAACGCTCAGTTCGGCGCCGAGCAAACCGGAATCCGCACCGTCGGCGCGCTGGTGGCGTTGTTTCCGCCGCTGTCGCTGCCGGATTTCTCTCTCGGCGCGATCCAGCAGACCCTGTTTCCCGCCACCATCATCGCGATTCTGGCGCTGACCGAAGCGGTGGCGATCGCGCGCTCGGTCGCGGCCAAATCCGATCAACGCATCGACAGCAACCAGGAGTTCGTCGGCCAGGGCCTATCCAATATCGCCGGCAGTTTTTTCTCGGGCTACGCCGCCAGCGGCTCGTTCAACCGCAGCGGTGTGAATTACGCCGCGGGCGCCAGAACCCCATTGGCCGCTGCGATGTCGGCGGTGTTCCTGCTCCTGATCGTGCTGCTGGTCGCGCCGCTCGCAGCCTATCTGCCGGTGCCGTCGATGGCGGCGATCCTGTTCATCGTGGCCTGGAGCCTGATCGACTTTCATCACATCGGCGAAATCATCAAGCGCCACAAGCGCGAGCGCATCATTCTCGCCCTCACCTTCATCGGCACCCTGGTCGACCTGGAAAAAGGCATTTTTCTCGGCATCCTGGTGTCGCTGCTGTTCTATCTGTATCGCACCTCGCAGCCGTCGATCCGCGAACTGGTGCCGTCCCACGTCGAGCGCGACAACCCGCGCCGCAAGTTCGTGCCGGCCAGCGAGGATGCGCAAGAATGTCCGCAGATGACCATGCTGCGCGTCGAAGGCTCGATCTTCTTCGGCGCGGTCGAGCACGTGCAGCAGCATTTCCGCAACGTCGACGAGGCCGATCCGCAGAAGAAGCATCTGCTGCTGACCTCGCACGCGATCGGCATCATCGACCTGGCCGGTGCCGAGTTGCTGGCCAAGGAAGCCACGCGACGGCGCAAGCTGGGCGGCGGACTCTATCTGGTGGGCGTGCAGCCGGATCTGTGTGAAATGCTGCGCCGCAGCGGCCAGGTCGACACCGTGGGCGAGGAACAGATTTTCCGCCACAAGGGCGATGCCATCAAGGCAATCTACTCGCGGCTGGACAGTGAAATCTGCCGCACCTGCACGGCGCGGGTTTTCCGCGAATGCCATATCGCGCTGCCGGACGGCACGCCGCGCGCCGACGAGCCGGTGTCGTTCGCCGCAGCCTAGCGGTTGCGCGCCGACTGCTCGCGCCGCCACAGCCACGGCGGCGTCGGCGCGGCATCCTGCCACAGCCCGCGGCGTGCGCGGCGCGCTTCGCGCAGCGCTCCCTGCAAGGCGGCATCGCGCCGGTAGCGCGTCGATGTCCAGGCGTGGCCGCGCCGCACCAGTTCCTGGTTGACCCGAACTGACCCCACCCGGACGCGCGCGATCTTGCGGCCGTAGGCATCGGTGGCGACCGTGTCGACCTCAACCCGCTGGTTCAGCACCAGCGCCGACAGCGCGCGGGTGGCGGCTGAACCATGCGGCTGGTCCTTTTCCGGTGCGTCGATGTCGGCCAGGCGGATTTTCAGGAAGGCGCGCGATCCGGGGGAATAGTGATCAGGTTTGAACAGCACGGTATCGCCGTCGATCACCACGAAGACGACACCCGCGACCGGGGCTGCGCCGGCGCTGGCCGCCAGCGCGAACAGCAGGTGCAGCGCCAGGACCGCCCGAAGAACGAGCAGGCCCCTCACCCGGCGAGCATTTCCGCGGCGTGCTGCCGCGTCGTGTCGGTGATTTTGAGCCCGCCCAGCATGCGCGCGAGTTCTTCCACCCGCGCGTCCGCGCCGAGCGACTCGATGTTGGACGTCACGAAGCCGCCGTTGGCCTGCTTGGCGACCCGCAAATGCTGGGTGCCGCGCGCGGCCACCTGCGGCAGGTGGGTGATGACCAGCACCTGGCGGGTTTCGCCCAGCTTGGCCAGCCGCCTTCCGACCGCTTCGGCCACGCTGCCGCCGATGCCGACGTCGACCTCGTCGAAAATCAGCGTCGGCACCCCGGCCACGCCGGATAGCGCGGTCTGGATCGCCAGGCTGATGCGCGACAGCTCGCCGCCCGACGCCACCTTGGCGAGCGGCCCCGGCGCCAGGCCGGGGTGGCTGGCGACGAGAAAGCTGACGTCTTCCAGGCCGTGCGCGCGGGGCTCGCCGACAGGCTGCAGCTTGATCTCGAGCCGGCCGCCCGCCAGCGCCAGTTCGTGCATCGCCGCCGTGACCTGCTTCGACAACGCCGTCGCCGCCTTGCGGCGCAGCGCGCTGAGCTGTTTGGCGTCGCCCTGGTACTGCGCCCAGGCGGCGTCCTCGCTGGCCTGCAGCGCGTCGAGGTCGTCGCTGGCGGCCAGCTCGGCCAGCCGCGCCTCGAACTGCTGCAGCAAATCGGCCAGCGCTTCCGGCTGCACCCGGTGCTTGCGCGCCAACCGGTGCATGTCGCCCATGCTGCGGTCGAGTTCGCCGAGGCGCTCGGGGTCGAGGTTGAGATTGCCGGCATAGCGGCGCAGCGCGTGCACCGCTTCGGCAAGGTCAGCGCTGGCCGAATTTAGCAGGGTGGCAACGTCCTGCAGGCTGTCGTCCACCGCCAGCATGGCGTCGAGCCGCGCGCTCATCTCGCCGAGGCGGCCGGACACTGCGCCCTCGCCCTCGTCCAAGCCGCTGATCAGCGCATGGCTGCCTTCGAGCAAGGTGGTGACATGCGCCAGCCGCGCGTGTTCGGTCTGGATTTCGTCCCAGCGCGCGAGGTCGTCGCCGAGCGCGCGCAACTCCTCCACCGCCAGATTGAGCCCCTCGCGTTCGATCTGCCGCGCCTGGCTGTGGGTT
The DNA here is from genome assembly GCA_035710075.1 of Thiobacillus sp. Classification (GTDB taxonomy): domain Bacteria; phylum Pseudomonadota; class Gammaproteobacteria; order Burkholderiales; family Thiobacillaceae; genus Thiobacillus. Next base: position 1,534 of record DASTEA010000094.1, on the reverse strand, counting down.
TCGGCGTCCAGGCGCTGCGCCCGCGCAGCCTGCCAGGTGTGCCAGGTCGCGCTGACGGCAGCGGCCTGCTGTTGCGCACCGGCGTAGGCGTCGAGCACCTCGCGCTGGGCCTGCGGGCGCAGCAGCGCGTGGTGCGCATGCTGGCCGTGGATGTCGAGCAGGAATTCGGCGGCGTCCTTCAGCTGCGCCAGCGGCGCCGCGCTGCCGTTGATGAAGGCGCGCGAGCGGCCACCGGCATCGATCACGCGGCGCAGGATCAGCGCACCGTCGTCCGCCGCAAAGCCCGCCTCGTCGAGCCAGGTCACAAGCTGCGGCAGGCCGTCGATTGCGAATTCGGCGGTGATTTCGGCACGCGGCGCGCCATTGCGGACCACGCCGCCCTCGGCACGGTCGCCCAGCGCCAGTGCCAGCGCATCGATCAGGATCGACTTGCCCGCGCCGGTCTCGCCGGTGAGCACGGTGAGCCCCGGCGCGAAATCGAGTTCGACCGATTCGACCAGCAGGTAATTTCGGATGGATAGATGCGACAGCATGCGAAGGGTCAGGGCTTATAAGGAAATCGCGGAGTGCTTGGATGGATTCACCAGCACTCAGAGTATCTTGCTCCAGTGCAGTTTTTGCCGCAGGGTATCGTAATAACTGTAGGAATGCGGGTGCAGCAGGGTGACCGGACTGCTGGCGCGGGTGATCCACACATGGTCGCCGCTGCGCAGATCGAAATGATGCTGGCCGTCGAAGTGGACGCGCGCGTCGTCGGCAAAGGTCAGATTCAGTTCGATGCGCGAATGGCTGCTGACCACGATGGGGCGTGCCGACAGGGTGTGCGGACAGATCGGCACCAAGGCCACCGCCTCCAGCGTCGGGTGCACGATGGGCCCGCCCGCCGACAGCGCGTACGCCGTGGTGCCGGTCGGCGTGGTGACCACCAGGCCGTCGGCCCGCTGACTGTAGACGAACTCGCTGTTGATGGAAATTTCCAGATCGATCAGGCGTCCCGAACCGCCTTTGCCCACCACCACATCGTTGAATGCGGTGGACTCGAACACGCTCTCGCCGCCGCGACGGACCTGCCCTTTCAGCAGAATGCGCTCTTCCGCCACGTACTGGCCGCTGAGGATTTCGGCGACGGCGTCGAACATGGCATCGACCGTGATGTCGGTGAGAAAGCCCAGCCGCCCCTGGTTGATGCCGATGAGCGGCGCGCCGTGCGGCGCCAGTTCACGCGCGATCGACAGCATGGTGCCGTCACCGCCCAGCACCACCACAGCATCGCTTTCCGTCGCCAGGTCGTGCAGGGTGCGGGTGGGGAAATCCTTGACTCCCAGGTGCTCTGCGGTCTGGCTGGCCAGCAGGACGGCATGCCCGCGCGCCCGTAGAAATTCCCCCAGCACACGCACGGAGGCTTCCATGCCCTGATTATCGTATTTGCCGACGAGGCCGACCGTGTGGAAAGGGGTTTGCATGGGGGACGATTATAAGCGGAGAGTCGGGAGCCGCGGGCGAGCTGGCTCTCGCCCCACGCTCCCGACGCTCC
>DASTEA010000093.1:0-2367 GCA_035710075.1 Thiobacillus sp. | reverse complement strand
GTATCGGCGATCGCAATCCTGCTCGCCAGGCCGTCCAGCATCGCTTCGGTCTGCTCAGGCGTTTTCGCCTCCACGTCCAGATCGGTCATGCGCGCGACCTTTTCCAGCGTCGGCCGGCTGACCAACTGGCGCGTCATCATCTGGATCTGCTGCTGCACATTGGGCTCGGCCGTCAGCCCTGCCAGCAGCGGCTTCAACAGGGTTTGCGTATCCACGTAGACGCGCGCCGACGCCTCATAGCGGTCGGGAGTCATCATCACCCAGGTCCAGCCGACGATGCACACCAGCCAGGCCACCACAACGCCCCACCAGCGACGCCGCCAGGCGGCTTTCGCATAACCCAGAACTTGTTGCAGCACTTGATCCATAAGGAGGTCCCATCAAAAAGAGCCGCAGAAAGCGGCGCAGACACACTTAGAACAGGCTTTCAGGCACCACCAATACATCGCCCGGGCGCACGTCGACGTTGGCTGAAATGTCGCCGCCTCTCAGCAGGTCTTCCAGGCGCACGCCGAGGCGTTCCTGCTTGCCGTTTTCGGTGCGCAGGATGTAGGCCTTGTTGCCTGCGGCAAACTCGGTGAGCCCTTCAACCGCGATCATCAGGTCGACCAGGCTCATTTTTTCACGATAGTTGAGCGCCTGCGGCTTGGCCGCCTCGCCGACCACGCGTATCTGCTGGTCGAACGGACCGACGCCGCCGGCGACGATAACGGTGACGATGGGTTCCTGGATGTATTTGCCCAGCGCCTTTTCAATGTCGCGCGCCAACTGGGTCGGGGTCTTGCCGGAGGCCTGGAGGTCCTCGATCAGGTTCATGGTCATCTTGAAGTCGGGGCGCACCGGGAAACTGCCGGATACCTCGGGATTGCGCCAAACAAACACGTTGATCGCGTCGCCCGGACCGACCAGATAATTCCAGTCGAACTGTCCAGTGCGCTCGGGAGCAGGCGGCTGGGTCGGCGTTCCGGAGCAGCCTGCCATGGCAGCAACGGCCAGCACCACGCTGGCGCGCGCAATATGCGTCTTGATCGTAAACATGTCCACCCTCCCCTTTTATTCAGTTAATCATATGCATAATCATATACAGCTAATCCGCACTGGCATTATGCATGATGCCTGAGCCAGTCAAATCTGATTTCACCACCAAGGGCCACAGGCAAGCCTCAGGCAACACTATAGACAATCCGGCGCCGTGGTCAGCAACGCCCCGCCCGCCTCGCGCCGGACGGAGCGTTGGCAACCCGACAGCGGCGTCGGAAGCCCGTCGTCTGCCGCGGTATCATACGGCCCATGAACCCTCATGAGATCGACAGCCTCGACACCCTGCGACTGCGCATCCGCGAATTCGCCCAGGCGCGCGCATGGGAACGCTACCACAACCCGAAGAACCTGGTCATGGCCTTGAGTGTGGAAGCGGCGGAGCTGCTGGAACCCTTCCAGTGGCTGACGGCGGAACAGAGCCAGCAGCTGAGCGCCGACCAGCACGAAGCGGTGCGCCAGGAAATCGCCGATGTGCTGATTTACCTCACCCGGCTGGCCGATCTGCTGGACATCGACCTGCTCGATGCCGCCGCTGACAAGCTGGCGCTCAATGCGCGAAAATACCCGGTCGAAAAAGCGACCGGCAACGCCCTCAAATCTACGGACTTCAAGAATGACTGATCAGTATTACAAGCACCACGTCTTTTTCTGCACCAACCTGCGCGAGGACGGCGCCAAATGCTGCGGCGCGTCGGGCGGCCAGCAGATGCGCGACTATCTGAAGAAAAAGGTCAAGCACGCCAACCTCAATGGCGAGGGCAAATGCCGCATCAACAGCGCCGGCTGCCTCGACCGCTGCGACGAAGGCCCGCTGCTGGTGGTGTATCCGGAAGGCGTCTGGTACACCTACGTGGACGAGTCAGACATCGATGAAATCTTCGAGGTCCACCTCAAAGAGGGGCGTATCGTCGAGCGCCTGCAGTTGAAGTGAAGCGGCCGAGCGAAACGGCCCAAGTGAAACGTTACAAGCTGCGCATTCCGGTGCCGGCAGGCAAGCTGGAAACCGTGATCGACGACCCCGAATCCGATCGCCGCGGCCTGCTGTTGGTGGCGCATCCGCACCCGCTGCACGGCGGCAGCCTCGACAACAAGGTGGTGACGACCCTGGCCCGCGCCGCCAACGAGGCCGGCTGGATCAGCGTGCGACCGAACTTTCGCGGCGTCGGCATGAGCGACGGCACGTTCGATGCCGGGGTGGGCGAAACCGACGACCTGCTGGCGGTCGCCCGCTTCGTCGAAGCCAGTTACCCCGGCCTGCCGTGGGCGCTGGCCGGGTTTTCGTTCGGCGCCTTCGTGCAGCACCGCCTGCGCCAGGAACTCCATGCC
>DASTEA010000092.1:0-3574 GCA_035710075.1 Thiobacillus sp. | reverse complement strand
CCTGCAGCCACTTCAGCCGTGCCTACGTGCACCACCTGATCCGCGCCGGCGAAATCCTCGGCGCGCGGCTCGCCACCATCCACAACCTGCATTACTACCACCGCCTGATGGCCGACATGCGCGCCGCGATCGAGGCGCAGCGCTTTGCCGATTTCACGATGCAGTTTCACGAGATGCAAACACGTGGGTGGTAGAATCGCCCGGTTTTAATTAATCTGTTTTGATTCGGAGTCCTATCCATGATTTCTCTTGCTCACGCGCAATCCGCCGCACCCGCCGCCAGCGGCATGGAAATGATTCAGCAATTTCTGCCGCTGATTATCATCTTCATCCTGTTCTGGTTCATGCTCATCCGCCCGCAGATGAAGCGCGCCAAGGAACAGAAAAAAATGATGTCCGAACTGGCCAAGGGTGACGAAGTCGTCACCGCCAGCGGCCAGGTCGGCAAGATCGTCAAAATCGGCGAGCAGTATGTGTCGCTGGAAATCGCCGACGGCGTGATCACGCATGTGCAGAAACAGGCGATCCAGACCCTGCTGCCCAAAGGCACGATCAAAGGTTTATAAAAACAAGGGGTCAGGATTCAGGGGCCAGGGAATGAGCGGCCAAGGCCGCCTACCCTCGAACCCCAATCCTACCCCCCTGCATCCTGAATCCTGAATCCTGACCCCTGACAATGAACCGTTTCCCGCTCTGGAAATACATCCTCATCGGCGTTTTGCTGGTGGTCGCCTTCCTCTATGCTCTGCCCAACTTCTTCGGCGAAGTGCCCGCGGTTCAGGTGTCACCGGTGCGAACGACCGAGAAAGCCGACACCGCGCTGCTGGGGCAGGTGGAATCGCTGCTCAAGACATCCGGCATCGCCTACAGCGGGGTGGAACTGTCCGGCAACAGCATCAAGACACGCTTCGCCAGCACCGACGTGCAGATCAAGGCCAAGGACGTGCTGCAGAACGGGCTGGGCGAACGCTATACGGTGGCGCTGAACCTGGTATCGGCCTCGCCGACCTGGCTGTCGGCCATCAACGCGCTGCCGATGTATCTCGGCCTCGACCTGCGCGGCGGCGTGCATTTCCTGCTCGAAGTCGACATGAAAGCCGCGCTGGAAAAAGCCGCCATCCGCTATCAGAACGATTTCCGCACCGAACTGCGCAGCGACAAGATCCGCTATGGCCGCATCAGCCGCGAAGGCAATGCCGTCACTGTTCATTTCGCCACCCGCGACCAACGCGATGCCGCCACCGAGAAGCTGGGGACGACGTTCACCGAACTGGTGTTCACCCCCGAAGACCAAGCCGAAGGCTTCACGCTGACCGCGCGTCTCAAGCCGGAAACGGTCACCAAGGTGCAGGAATTTGCCCTGCAGCAGAACATCACCACCCTCAGGAACCGCGTCAACGAGCTCGGCGTGGCCGAGCCGGTGATCCAGCAGCAGGGCGCCAGCCGCGTCGTGGTGCAACTGCCCGGGGTACAGGACACCGCCAAGGCCAAGGACATCCTCGGCCGCACCGCCACCCTGGAAATCCGCATGGTCGACGAACTGGCCGACCCGCTGGCGCTGGCGCAGGGCCAGGTGCCGTTCGGCGCGGAAATCGTTCCCAGCCGGGAGGGCGCACCGATCGCGGTCAAGAAGGATGTGGTGCTGACTGGCGATTCGATCACCAACGCCACGCCCGGCTTTGACAGCACCAGCGGCCAGGCCGCGGTACACATCAACCTGGACGGCACGGGCGCGCGCATCTTCAAGGACGTGACGCGCGAAAACGTCAACAAGCGCATGGCCATCCTGCTGATCGAAAAAGGCCGCGCCGAAGTCATCACGGCGCCGGTGATCCGCGAGGAAATCGGCGGTGGACGGGTGCAGGTCACCGGCATGGAGTCCGCGCAGGAAGCGTCCGACGTCGCCCTGCTGCTGCGCGCCGGCGCGCTCGCCGCGCCGATGCAGATCATCGAGGAACGCACCGTCGGCCCGAGCATGGGCGCCGAGAACATCGAAAAAGGCTTTCACTCCAACCTCTGGGGCTTTCTTGCTGTCACGCTGTTCATGGCTATCTACTACCGCGTGTTCGGGCTGTTCTCATCGATCGCACTCGCAATCAACGGCTTCTTTCTGATCGCGCTGCTGTCGATGCTGCAGGCTACGCTCACCCTGCCCGGCATGGCGGCGATTGCGTTAACCCTGGGCATGGCAATTGACGCCAACGTGCTGATCAATGAACGCATCCGGGAAGAACTACGCAACGGCGCCACCCCGCAAGCAGCCATCCATGCCGGTTACGATCGCGCCTGGGGGACCATTCTCGACTCCAACCTCACCACGCTGATTGCCGGAATCGCCCTGTTCTGGCTGGGTTCCGGCCCGGTACGCGGCTTTGCGGTGGTGCTGTGTCTGGGCATCCTTACCTCCATGTTCAGTGCCGTCACCGTGTCGCGCGCCATGGTCAACCTCACCTATGGCCGCCAGGCGCGTCTGGCCAAAGTCTCGATCTAAGGGTCACGCCATGCTGGAATTTTTCCCGTTCAAGAAAGTCATCCCCTTCATGAGTTGGGGGAAGGTGACCACCGCGATTTCGCTGCTCACCTTCCTCTTTTCAGTGTGGGCACTGTGGGACCGTGGCCTCAATCTGGGCGTCGATTTCACCGGCGGCACCGTGATCGAGGTCAGCTACAGCCAAGCGGCCGACCTGCCATCGATCCGCGGCGCACTGGAAAAAACCGGCCTGCCAGAAGTCACAGTGCAGAACTTCGGCACCAGCCGCGATGTGCTGATCCGCCTGCCAGTCAGGGGCGGTGCCAATGCGGCGGAAACCAGCAACCAGGTGATGGCCGCCTTGAGGGACGCGGACGCTTCGGTCGAATTGAAGCGCGTCGATTTCGTTGGCCCGCAGGTCGGCAAGGAGCTCTATGACAGCGGCGCGCTGGCGCTGCTGGTGGTGGCTTTCGGCATCATGGCCTATCTGGCGGTTCGCTTCGAATGGCGCTTCGCAGTGGCGGGAATGCTCGCCAACATGCACGATATCGTCATCATCCTCGGCGTGTTCGCTTTCTTCCAGTGGGAATTCACCCTCACCGTGCTGGCCGGCGTGCTGGCCGTCCTGGGCTATTCGGTCAACGAATCGGTGGTGGTGTTCGACCGCATCCGCGAGAACATCCGCAAGATGCGCGGCGCGACCATCCCGCACATCATCGACGACGCCATCACCCGCACCATGAGCCGCACCATCATCACCCACGGCTCGACGCAGATCATGGTGCTGTCGATGCTGTTCTTCGGCGGTGAGGCGCTGCACAACTTTGCGCTCGCGCTCACCATCGGCATCATGTTCGGCATCTATTCCTCGGTGCTGGTCGCCGCGCCGCTGCTGCTGATGTTCGGCGTCAAGCGCGAGCACTTCATCAAGCCAGTGGAGAAGAAGGAGGAGGCGGTAGTCTAGGAATTAGGATCTAGGGGCTAAGGAATTTGCAGTTTGGCCACGCGAGTTTCGTCCCTGCCCCCTAATCCCTCCTAACCCCTAACCCTCTAGCACATGCTCCACGAAATCATCCAAACCATCGTCAGCACGGTCGGCGCCTG
>DASTEA010000091.1:0-3609 GCA_035710075.1 Thiobacillus sp. | reverse complement strand
TGAGAGAGTTGGTACTGCACCTCGCGGTCACGCAGCAGGCGCAGCTCGGCCAACCAGCGCCCACTGGCTGGCAGGCGCAGCACCCCGCCATAGGTGCCGGCGTCAAGTGCGGCGAGCGGCACAGTGAGCGCAGTTTCCACGGCCCCGGGGCGCTGCAGACGCAGCTCGGCCTCGAGGCGATCGATGGGCAGGCCGGAGCGATCCTTGACGCGGACCTGGATCGACCGCACGGGACCGTTGCCGTCGAGGCCGGCGACTTCGACCTGCCAGCCGAGTTCCGACTCGCGCTGCGCTTGGGAAAGTTCGGACGAAACCGCTTTGGCTGCCGCCTGGCCATGCGCGACCACCCCGGAAAACCCGCTGTAAACCGCAGTCCCGTCGCTGCCCAGCCACCAGCGCGCAAGCGGGTCGGGCAGCCCTTTGGTGGCGATGTAGAGCAAGCTGCCGTTGACCACGACGAGACCCAGGAAAAAAGCGATCAGCAGCTTGGGCGCCCAGTGCATGCGGCCGACGCTGTGCCGACGGAACTGCGTCACCGCAAACAGCACCAGCCCCGCCGCGAGAAATACCGAGATGTGCATGGCCACCACGTCCAGCCCCGGCCAGCGCCCAACGATGAGCGCGAAGTACGCGAGCAGCGGGATCAGCCCCGCCAACAGTGCGCGCAGGATCGCGGGCAGACCGCGGATGGCCCCCCCCATCGCGTAGAGAACGAACACCGCAGCCAGGCCGCCAAGCAGGGAGGTCATCGTATTCATGGGCGTCTTCCGGGGGAATCGAAACGGACGTATTCGGCATTGGCTTCAGCCGGCTTGCCCTGCGGCGTGATGACCAACTCGAAGCGATGCGTGCGCGCCGCCACGTCTGGCGCCAGCCGCACGCTCGCCTGCACCAGCCCGCTGTGACCGGGCTTGATGGTGATTTCGCGAAAATTGCCGAGGTCGATCGCATCCGCCGGAACGCCGCGCGCGCTGATGACATAGGTCTGCTCCTGCCCCGCCTTGTTGGTGATGCGGATCTGGTAGCGGTTGCGGATGTCGCCGTTCGACAGCACCACATAAAGCGGCTGGCGGATCTGGTTGACGGCGCGGTCGAAACTGCCGCGCGTGGCCATGCTGTAGCCCAGGTAGCCGGTCATCAGCAGCAACGCCACGCCGTAGCCGATGGTTTTCAGCCGCTTCCACTGCACTTTCGGCGCGGCCGGCGTAGGTGAGGCCAGGTTCTTTTCCGAATCGTAGCGGATCAGGCCACGCGGAAAACTGAACGAATCCATGATGGTGTTGCAGGCGTCGATGCACAGCCCGCACGAGATGCACTTGTACTGCAGGCCGTCGCGGATATCGATGCCGACCGGACAGACCTGCACGCACAGGCCGCAGTCGACGCAGTCGCCGAGCCCCTTTTCATGGCGCTCGGCCAAGCTGCGCTGGCCGGCCCGGGCGGCGGCCCGGCCGTGTGCCGCTTCGCCGCGCCGGGCGTCGTAATGCACGGCCAGCGTCTCGGGTTCGTACATCACGCTCTGGAAGCGGCCGTATGGGCAGACATAGGTGCAGATCTGCTCGCGCATCAGGCCTGCCGCGACATAGGTCGACAGCGTGAGGATGCCGACCGTGATGTAGGCGGCGGGCGCGGCCTGGCCGCTGAAGAAGTCCAGCAACAGCTGCGGCGCGTAGGCAAAATAGAAAATGAACGTCAGCCCCGTCCACAACGAAGCCAGCATCCACAGGGCATGCGTGCCGCCGACCTTGAGGACCTTTTCGCGATCCCATGGCTGGCGGTGCAGGCGCACCCGGGCCGGACGCTCGCCCTGGACCTTGTGTTCGATCCAGATGAAGAAGTCGGTCCACAGGGTCTGGAAGCAGAAGTAGCCGCAGAACGCACGGCCGACCAGCCCGGTGACGAAGAACAGCAGGATGGCGGCGATGAACAGCAGCAGGGCCAGCCAGATGACGTCCTGCGGATAGACCGTCAGCCCGAAGAGCAGGAATCGGCGTCCCGGCAGATCGAACAGCACCGCCTGCGCCGGAGCGTCCAGCCGCGACCACGGCAGCCACGGCAGCAGAAAGTAAATCGCATAGGCCAGCACCAGTACCGAGGTCTTGAAACGGCGAAAACGCCCCTTCACCGAACGGGTGAAGATGGGAATGCGCTTCTGATAGAGTCCGACCTGGTCTTCTAGACCTGTCTGCATGATGTGACCGGTTAAAGGGGTGGTAAGAAAAAGCCCCCGTGAACGGGGGCTTGGCCCATCTCGTCAGCCGGCAGCCTTACTGTCCGCCACCAAGCTCGTGAACATAGACCGTCAAAACCTTGATTTGTTCAGGCGACAGGCGCCCGGACCACGCCGGCATCACGCCCTTGTTCAGGCCGTTGGCGATGACGCCACGGATCGCTGCGACCTTGCCCTCGGCGGTGCCGGCCGCCGGCACGTCGGCCCATAGCCAGATGTTGTCGGTCAGATTGGGCGCGCCCATGTCCTGGCGTCCCGTTGCAGCGGCGGTGTGGCAGTAATAACAGGCTGCGGTTTCGCTATGGAACAGCACATCGCCGGCAGTGGCCTTGGCGGCGTCGTGGCCGATCCCAGACAGGCTCGCCACGTAGTTCGCCAGCTGGTCGATCTGCTCGCCATTCAACACTTCGCTGAAGGCCGGCATGTAGCCACGGCGGCCACCCATCAGGGTTTCGTGAACCTTCTCGTACGAGCCGCCATACAGCCAGTCGTCATCGGTCAGGTTGGGAAAGAAGCCGATCACGCCCTGGCCGCCGGCCTGGTGGCAAGCCGCGCAGTTTTCCGCAAACAGCGACTTGCCCGCGGAAATAATGAAGCCGCTCATTTCCGGATCCTGGGCAATCTGCTCGTAGGACATCGCCGCCACCTTGTCGAAGTAGGGCTTTTGCGCGACCGCCGCCTTGTTCATGTCTTCCAGCAGCAGCGCGCGGGTGTTCCAGCTGTGCGTCCTGGTTTCGCCCGCGCTGTTGACGTAGGTGATGTTCGAAACGCCGCCAATCCAGCCCTTGCCCAACGGCCACGAGGGATAGATGGTCCAGTACACGAGGGCGAAGACCACCGTGGCGTAAAACGTGTAAACCCACCACACCGGCAGCGGATTGTTGTATTCCTGCAGGTCGCCGTCCCAGGCATGACCCGTGGTTTGAACCGTTTGAGATTGTAGCTTTTGCTCGCTCATTGCTTGTCCTTCGTGTCGTCTTGATCGCCTGGCTGGTCGTCGAGAAACGGGATGTTGCGGTAGGACTCCAGTTTCGCGCTCCGCTTTTTGCTACCGTAGACGTAGATCACGATGCCGATAAAGGTAACGAAAAAAATGATCAAGGCCAGGGGCTTGGTGTTTTCGGGTTTTGAAAACCACATCAACCATTCCATTCCCTGGCCTCCTGCCGTGATGCTCAGCGGAACTCGACGAACGCGTCGTCGGTGTATTTGCTGAAATCGACCATGGTGCCCAGCACTTGCAGATAGGCCACCAGCGCATCCATTTCGGAAATGCCGGTGCGGTCGCCATCGTAGTTGCCAAAGTTGGCCTGCTCGATCAGGTTCTTCTGTGCATCGGGAATGTGCAGTTGCCTGGCCACAGTCTCGTCGAACTTGGT
>DASTEA010000090.1:0-3016 GCA_035710075.1 Thiobacillus sp. | reverse complement strand
ACTTGTATGGCCAGTTCGAGGTGCGCCACCCGCGCGAGACCTTTGCCGATTTCCACGTATCCGTGGACGCCCCCAATCCCCTGCGCCGCTGGGTACGTCCGCAGGTCGATTTTTCCTTCGACGGGCAGTTGCCATTCAAGCCGCTGCCCTACGACCAGGCGTATCCGATGCTGGAATGGGGATTGAATTGGTGCGTATCGATGCATGCGCATCAATACCTCATCATTCATGCCGCTGTGGTGGAGAAGAACGGTTTGGCGGCGATTCTTCCGGCCCCGCCCGGCTCGGGCAAGAGCACGCTGACGGCGGGTCTCGTGCTTTCCGGCTGGCGCCTGCTATCCGACGAACTGACTTTGATCGACCGCAAGACCGGCCTGATTCATCCGCTTCCGCGCCCGGTCAGCCTTAAAAATCAATCCATCGCAGTGATCCAGACATTCAGTCCCGGGGCGTTCATCAGCCGCCCGTCACACGACACGGCGAAGGGCACGGTGGCCCATATGCGTCCCCCCACCGAAAGCGTGCGCCGCCAGCACGAAGCCGCACGCCCCGGCTGGGTGATTTTCCCCAAGTGGAAAGCCGACGCGCCGACCGCCCTCACGCCGCGCTCCGCCGCGCAAACCTTCATGTTCCTGGCGCAAAACGCCTTCAACTACAGCCATCTCGGCGCGGACGGCTTTCGCGTCGGCACCCGCCTCATCGATCAGGTGACCTGCTTCGACTTTGAGTACAGCCAGCTCGGTGAAGCGGTTCGCGCGTTTGACCGTCTGGCCGACACACCGCCGGAGTTACAGGCAGTCTGACCATGCGCAAAGCCAACGATCTGCTGGTACGCACCCTGCGGACGCCCGACCTGGTGGCCCGGTTTTCACTCGAGCAGTGGGATCTACTGGTACGCCAGGCGCGCCAAGCCGGGCTGCTGGCCCGCCTGCAGGACCGCTTCAGCGAACAGGCGCTGCTCGAAACCATTCCCCAGCAGGTGCGCTGGCACTTCGATGCTGCTGCGACCCTCGCCCACAAGCAGCAAATCGCCGTGAGTTGGGAAGTCGGGCAGATTCGCGCCGCGCTGGCCGGGCTGGATGGCCCCCTTGTGGTGATGAAGGGGGCAGCCTATGTGGTGGCAGCGCTGCCCGCCAGGCGCGGCCGGCTGTTCAATGACATCGATATTCTGGTGCCGCGTGGCCGGCTGAATCAGACAGAAGCCGCATTGATGCTGGCGGGCTGGCACGCAACCGGCTTATCCCCCTATGACGAGCGCTATTACCGGCGCTGGATGCACGAAATCCCCCCGATGCAGCATCTACGCCGCGCCACGGTGATCGATGTGCATCACGCCATTCTGCCCGATACCGCGCGCTATTTTCCCGACCCCCAAAAGCTGCTCAGCCGCATCGTCCCCGTCGCGGACATGCCCGGCGTGTATGTCCTTTCAGCCGAGGATCGCATCCTGCATTCGGCCACGCACCTGTTCCATGACGGCGAACTGTCGCACGGCCTGCGGGACCTGACCGATCTCGATCTTCTGCTGCGCCACGAGTCGGCCGCACCCCATTTCTGGACGCGCCTGGTGGCACGCGCAGACGAGTTGCAGCTGGGACGTTCACTTTTTTATGCGCTGCGCTATGCGCAACACTTCCTTGACACCCCCGTTCCCGAAGGCGTTTGGGACGGCCTGCGCCCGGTTGCCCCCTCCCCGTTGCTGTTGCGGCTGATGGACAGCATCTTCGCCCGCGTGCTCGCGCCCGAGCATGCGAGCTGCGCCGACGTCTTCACCCCGGCCGCCCGCCTGGCCGCCTTCGTGCGCGCCCATTGGCTGCGCATGCCCGCACATTTGCTGATCCCGCATCTGTTTCACAAAGCCTTCATCAGCCCCTATTTGGACACCCGCACCTCCAAACCGGCTTGACGCCGACTGCGCTGTGCGTATAATTTCCGAGTATTCCACTCAAGTATTCTCCAGGAGCCCCGAGATGACCGCGCTAGACCGCATTCGTGACCAAGTCACCACCAACACCGTCGTGCTGTACATGAAAGGCACGCCCCAGTTTCCGCAGTGCGGCTTCTCGTCGCGCGCGGCGCAAGTGCTGCAGGCCTGCGGCGTGAAGGATTTTCTGGCGGTCAACGTGCTGGCCGACCCGGAGATTTTCGAAAATCTGAAGTACTACGCCAACTGGCCGACCTTCCCCCAGCTCTACATCAAGGGCGAGCTGATCGGCGGCTCCGACATCATGCTCGAGATGTACGAGAAGGGCGAAATCCAGAAATTGCTGGAAGAGGCACAGACTGCCTGACGCCGCGCCCCGAACGCAAAAAAGCCGACTGCGTGTCGGCTTTTTTGTTGCTTCGTTATCCGCCCGCCCGGGCGATCATCTGGTTTCACCCGCCTCGGGCACGGCATCCATTCCCAGTTCGTGAATTTTGCGCGTCAAGGTATTGCGCCCCCAGCCCAGCAGATGGGCGGCCTCGATGCGGCGCCCGCCGGTGTGGCGCAACGCCACTTCGATTAGCGTTTTTTCGTAGGCCTGGGTGAGTTCATCGAGAATTGCGGCCTCACCGCGCGCCAGCCGTGCACTCGCCTCGGCCGCCAGGCCTTGCAGCCAATCGCCCACCTGCGGCACGACGTTGCCCTGCATCAGATCGGCGGGCAGGTCACTGACCTCGACCACCTGGCCGGGCGCCATCACGGTGAGGTAATGGCAGACGTTTTCAAGCTGGCGCACGTTGCCGCTCCACGGCAGGTTGACCAGGGTCCTGAGCGCGCCCTCCGACACCCCCTTGGCCTCCATCCCCAGTTCGCGCGCACTTTTCTGCATGAAATGGCGCACCAGCAAGGGAATGTCCTCGCGCCGCTCGCGCAGCGCCGGCAGCCGCAGGCGGATAACGTTGAGGCGGTGGAACAGGTCCTCGCGGAAGGCACCGAGCCGCACCCGCTCCTCGAGGTTCTGGTGCGTCGCGGCGATCACGCGCACGTTGCTCTTCAGCGGCGCATGGCCGCCGACCCGGTAGAACTGCCCGT